>NZ_JAAHHU010001139.1:0-1638 GCF_010672095.1 Moorena sp. SIO3I6
ATTTGACAACCTCGACCCTTTTGTTATCATACTACTAGTGTATACGTATGGTCTAGTAATGTCAAACAAAAACAGATCTAAATCTCAAAAAAGAATGAGAGGAATTCCTGTATACTATGACGAGATCAAAAAACCACACACTATCATGTTCACAGATACTGTGTGGAAGTGGTTGCAGCTTTCCGCGAAGGACTCAAACACCAGTGCCGGAGAGCTTATAGAACGTTGGGTTAGAAGCCAAATAGAGGACACGACTGGATAAATCCAGTCTCTCTTTTTCATCCCCCGGCTAAAGCACGGGGGTTCTCAAATTTCAGGAAGTTTTGATAGAAAGTACGATATGCTCATCTTTCCCCTAGAAAAGATGGGGGATGCCAACCATTAATTGTCCATCGAAACCGTGCTTCTACAACAAGGGGATTATTCATTTTGAGCGTAATGACTGTTACTCGTCCCACAGGGGTTAGTCCTTGAATTTTTGTGAAATCCACATTCCATGAGAAATGTTCATCCCAATTCTGAGTGCGGGGATTAAATAAGTGAACAGTTTGATTGGTTAAAGGGTCGAGGGCAACAGTTGTATCCGATTTAAATTGGTTGCAGGTATAGCAGGCGAGGCAAACATTGGAAAATATGCTCTTTCCCCCTTTAGATTGTGGGAAAATGTGATCGTAAGTTAAAGGAATACCACTATTTGCCTCACTGGTTTGACAATAACAACAATAACGGCGATCTTGGCGATCAATCTCATTCTTCAAAGATATTGGAATATAGGCCATGAGGTTACACAATACTTTGAGGAACTGGGTAACCGCGCCATTTCAGGAGAGCCGCTGCATGAGCTTTGCGTAGCATAAAACGATCTGCTGAAATCTTAAGCTGCTCAAGTTCAATCTGTTCTGCATCTGTTAAAGAACGCTCTTGATTTTGAGCTAACAACCAGTAGTGACGCTCCATTTCTTCCGGTGTTTTTTTACTCTGGGCGATGGGCCACAAAGCTTGGTCTTCCAACCTATCTAAGGCAGCTAGATCTGCTTGAAATTCTTCAGGTACATCAGACCAATTGGGGGGACTACCAATTTGTAAAGCATGGAGCATGACAGCTTCAAGAGAGCGTTCAGTTGCTTGGGCAGTGTTGACCAAGCGCTGATAGAGGAAGTCAGGAATTTGCAGAGTAATGGTTGTTGAAATAGAATTCATGACGGGAGCTCCTGAAAGCGCAGTCCGTTAAGAGTCTATTGTAGCTCAGGGGGTAGGGTATTGGCTTCAATGTGGTTGAAGCTATTCAAAAAGAGGAGAATGCTGATCTTGCCAAAAAGTGGTCAAAGCTTCTGGAAGATGGAACAAACAAGATGGCCTATGACATCTTATCAGTTCCGACCGAAGATCGTGAGTCTGTGATAGATCAGCTTTATAACCCAGAAGGAAGACTGAGGAAGAAAGTCTCTGTTGAACGTGCTTATAATGAGGTCAAAGCTGAACGACTGATCGATGCTGAACTAGAATCTTCTGGTAATAGTAATGATGCTTCTGGTGAAGCTGTTGATGGAGAGACTAACGACTCAGATATGGGGAAGTGTATGCAAAGGGCTTCTAAGGAGAGAGTAGTTTGTTACACGAAAAAAGCGATTTATTTGT
>NZ_JAAHHU010000114.1:0-3656 GCF_010672095.1 Moorena sp. SIO3I6
GCTGATCCCACCAACGTAACCAGTAACCAGTTCCGTTTTCCTTAGTTCCTTGCCAGATACCCAGAAATAAGCTGATTTCATCAATCCAGTAACGGTTATTACCATCGGGTGGTTGGAGTTGATAACGTCCTGAATCATCTAACCGATAGACTTCTATTACTCCAGTGTCTGGCTCAAAAATGACATAGTTGGGAACCTGTAACACTTGCTCGTAGTAAAACCACTTGCCCGGAGGATAGGTTGGCTTGTTGGAATACTCCCCACCTTCAGTATCACAGAGAAATTCCATGACAATAGCAGGAATATCCCCTTGAAGTGTTGGGGTATAACTGCGTTTCACTTCTTCTCTGGGCACCCGAATCGATGGCACATATCCCCAATCTGGGGCTTTTACCGCGATTTTGCCATTCAAAGTGGCACAGATGCCATAATTGGTAGTAGTCAGGGCATTAGCTGGTAGTTTGCCAGCAATTTCCAAACTTTGTGTCAGAGCAGCAGCCAGGGATGGTTGATTGATATTATCCACTGGTTCGTCATCTAGAACGAAATCATCAGGTAACTTTTCCCAGGTAACTTCGTAAGTAGCTGTGCTAGCTATCATAATTCGTTCCTCTCCGAGCCTGCTCTTATCATGATAGTCAGGCAATTCTAGAGAATCATGGGTGATGGTTTGGCCATTGGCATTTTCTGCACTAGCACTTTTGCGATCGCTAGCTAGAATTTGCCAGTATTGAGTGTTTCGGCTCTCCCCATCTCCCCAAAGCGCCCCCATTCACAATTTAAATGGCTAACAGTTTACTTGACTCGACCCCGGAATCGGATAAACCCATAGGAATTCGGTGGCTCTCCTGGTGCAGTAGCTTGGGGCACATCTCCGACTTCGACAACCACTACTCCATTTTGGTTGATCGCTACATTACATCCTGCGGGCACTGAGGTTCCCGGTGAGTAATAGCGACCGCGATCGCTATCGGGGATATTAGTCAGATAGATGTTCGGCTCAGCTAAACCACTGGTGGCTAAGGGATTGGTACTCTCGAACAAGGCAATCCCGACATCACTAGCTGGGAAACCAGCCGCTTGGTTGAAGGCGTCGGCAATAAAGCTAGTTTCTGCCGGAACTCGGTCACAGATACGCAGGCTCTTGGCGTAATTGCTGCCATTGGAAAGGAAGTACACAGTATGGTAGTGATAAATAAGTAGTGATACAACATTGCATTTACCTTAAATAAGGCATTTTTAATGGAAAAATATAGCAATTTGAATATCAGGTTATTAGTAATAATTATCTAAACTCTAATAAATACTGGGTGCATCTCAGTGTCTTGATGCAGTCGCTCATGGGGGAAACCACGGCAATAGCGAGTGGGGGAGACCCCCAAGACCGCGCTGCCTCCCCAAGACCGCTTAGGTGCGCTTGACCCGTAATTAAATTCGCCACGGGTCGCACCTGAGGCATCGCTTTTGCAATTAGGCAAAAATTCGGGCGAAAATTCCCGCGCCCGGGCCCCACACTTCCCATCTTTTTTACAAATATGAGATGCACCATAAATACTAGCAGAAGCTTGTTTACCCGCAGACTAGCTACTTTGTATAGACAAGTGTGATCTGTTTTTTCAGTGCATCAAAAGTTGGACTGATTGCTGCCTGTGATCAGAACTTGCTTTTGCAACGTAGGAAAGACAACAAAAAGCTCAACTCGAACACCAACGAGCTGAACAACTCCCAGAACGGTTACGACAGCTGGGCATTAATCCCGATCAAATTTAATACCGAGTTGCATTCAAACAGAGTAGATTGGTTGGATAGGGAGATAGGGAGATAGGGAGATAGGGAGATAGGGAGATTGGCGGAAGAGAAAGTTGTACGTTTGACCGCAACTTGGTATAATATAGGGTGTTGCTAACGCGCAAAAATTCTTCTCGTTATCTGTTGTCAGCTTGGGTTAATGTTAAATGCAGCCTTACTGTTGACTTCTGACTGGAAGAATGACTTTCTCATCCTTAACTGTTTCCCTCAAACCCGAAATCACCCTCACCTCTGTTGACAGCAATATTCTGCTCCAATCTTCAAGCCGTAAGCTGACATTTCATCAACCGGAACCGGGATTAAAAACTGCTCTAGATGCTCTCAAACAGGGAACCCACACCGCCGGGCAACTTCAAACCTTAGTCCTAGAAACCGACGGCACACAAGTCCGGGAAAAGTTCGATGCTTACCTGAATCGTCTGATCGAACTGGGCTGGATCTGTCACGCCATCCCCCCCTCATCCCCTGAGCTTTCTCCCCTTGCGATCGCTATCCCCATGGTAGGGGATTATTACTTCGATTGTCCTGAGATTGATTGGGATGCGTTCGCATTTACCCTGTCTCGCTTCGCCTATCTCCATCAAGTCGAAGGGGAAATGGTATTAGAGTCTCCCCTTACCAAAGGTAAGATTAAATTTTCAGACTGGCGGGGTCCTGGGTTAGTGAGTCAGTTATCTCAACCCCAAACCGCTGCCAGCTTGAGTCAGGAAATTCCGGGAATTACTGAAGAGATTGCCCAACAGTTTCTCAGTTTACTGTTTGCGGCCCAGATGTTGTCTGCATCCTTTGCTAGTCCTCTTGAAGAAGATGAAGAGGTTGAGAGCGAAGAAGCAACTCCACCCTTAGTGTTTTGGGAATTTCACGATTTACTGTTCCATTCCCGCAGTCGCCTCGGTAGACATAATAATCCCTTGGGTGGCATATTTCCCTATGTCGGTAAAATTGACCCCTTGCCTGGGGTGAAGCCATTGATGACCGATGTGGTGATTCCCTTGGCAAAACCCAACTTAGAGGAACTCAATCAAAGCGATATGCCCTTGAGTCAGGCACTGGAAACTCGCCGTTCGATCCGGCGATATGACGAAACCCCGATCACCCTTGAACAATTGGGGCAGTTTCTCTATCGTTGCGCCAGGGTGAAAAAACTCTTCGATACAGAACGGGGAGAGGTCAGTAACCGTCCCTATCCTGGTGGGGGTGCGATTTATGAATTGGAAATTTATCCCGTGGTTAACTCTTGTCAAGGATTAGAACAGGGACTCTATCACTATCACCCCTTAGACCATGTGTTGTGTCAAGTCTCAGCATGGACCGCAGAAACGGAAGCATTAGTTCAGGATGTTTGGTTTGCCAGCGCTCAACATGATCAGCCCCAGGTTGTATTCGTGATTACCGCCCGGTTTGGACGAATGTTTTGGAAATATCAATCCATGGCCTATGCAGCGATTTTAAAACACGTTGGAGTTATGTATCAAACCTTCTATCTGGTTGCCACCAGTATGAATTTAGCCCCCTGCGGTATCGGAGCAGGTAATTCTGATCTATTTCAAAAAGCCACTGGAATTGACTACTATGAAGAGTCTTCTGTCGGGGAATTTATGTTAGCTTCTGTTCCAGTCAAACCTTAATAACTATAGCATTTCGATTTGAGCTGAACCGAGGGAATAGCTTGTAGGGTGGGCAAAAACAGTTTGGTTTTTTTGAGTATTCTAGATTATAGAACTTTGCCCACCCTACTATAGCCCTGGACTATTGGGAATAGCTTGTAGGGTGGGCAAAAACAGTTTGGTTTTTTTGAGTATTCTAGATTATAGAACTTTGCCCACCCTACTATAGCCCTGGACTAT
>NZ_JAAHHU010000114.1:3666-19632 GCF_010672095.1 Moorena sp. SIO3I6
AACTTTGCCCACCCTACTATAGCCCTGGACTATTGGGAATAGCTTGTAGGGTGGGCAAAAACAGTTTGGTTTTTTTGAGTATTCTAGATTATAGAACTTTGCCCACCCTACTATAGCCCTGGACTATAGCATTTCGATTTGAGCTGAACCGAGGGAATAGCTTGTAGGGTGGGCAAAAACAGTTTGGTTTTTTTGAGTATTCTAGATTATAGAACTTTGCCCACCCTACTATAGCCCTGGACTATTGGGAATAGCTTGTAGGGTGGGCAAAAACAGTTTGGTTTTTTTGAGTATTCTAGATTATAGAACTTTGCCCACCCTACTATAGCCCTGGACTATAGCATTTCGATTTGAGGTATGAACATACTTTCTTAGGGAAAGGCAAGAGGCAAGAGGTAAGAGGCAAGAGGCAAGAGGTCATCAAGAAGCTTTTAGGGTGGTCAAAAACAGTTTGGTTTTTTTGAGTATTCCAGATTCTAGCGTTTCTCGCAGTTATGAGGTACAGTTTTATTTGAGGCTGATTCCTTTAAAACCCTCTTGAATATTGCCTTTTGCCCTCAACATTCAGCAGTCAGCGGTCAGCAGTCAGCGGTCAGCTATAATGCCTAATGCTTAAAATAAACATCGAACAGGATAATTTAATATTTCGAGATTTGACAGAATTGAAAGTTTGGGGATTTGCCCATCTAAGCATATGCTGATAGCTGATAGCTTACCTTTTGCCTTTTGCCTTTTGCCTTTTGCCTTTTGCCTTTTGCCTTTTGCCTTTTGCCTTTTGCCTTAAAAAGATAAAAGATAAGATTTGTCCTCAAACGTCGCTAAAAATTGCTATATATAACTCTGCCCATTCTACTTTAATTGATATTTTTTTTACACGCAAGTGCCTAAATATTAAGTTTTGTGGCTATATCAGTCTTCTATACCACTGGACATAGTATGTTAACCAATGGCTTAACAATCCAAAATTAGTTTGGGATTCAATGTCTGAAATTGCTAAAATCCCAGGAATACAGGGACTTTGGGAAAAAACCAAAGGGGACTCCCAAGTTGTTGTTGCAGTTCTAGATGGGGTTGTTGACCAGGCTCATCCTTGTTTTGATGGGGCTAGGCTAAAGCGGTTGCCAACGTTAGTTCAGGGAGAGGCACACCCGAGGGGGAGGATGTCGAGCCATGGGACTCATGTTGCCAGTCTGATTTTGGGTCAGCATGGTTCTCCTGTGCAGGGGATTGCCCCGAACTGCCAGGGGTTAGTCATACCTGTGTTCGCCGATGAAGGTCGCCGCCTCTCCCAACTGGATTTGTCTCGTGCCATTGAACAGGCCGTTAATGCCGGAGCGCATATTATCAATATCAGCGGCGGACAACTGACTGACTATGGTGAAGCAGAGGACTGGCTCCAACAGGCTGTCGGTCTGTGCCGAGACAATAATGTATTAATTGTGGCGGCTGCGGGCAATGACGGGTGTGAGTGTTTACACGTTCCCGCTGCCCTTCCGGCTGTCCTAGCAGTTGGAGCCACGGATGGCCAGGGACAACCCCTAGAACTGAGTAATTGGGGTCAAACCTATCAAAACCAAGGGATTCTGGCTCCGGGAGAGAATATTCTAGGAGCTAAACCCGGAGGTGGTACAGTCAGACTCAGTGGCACCAGCTTTGCCACCCCCATTGTCAGTGGAGTTGCGGCACTTTTGCTCAGTCTGCAACGGCAACGGGGTGAAGAACCTGACCCCCAAAAAGTTCGTACTGCCTTGCTAAAAACAGCCCTACCCTGTAACCTACCGGAAAACGATCAGCGTCCTCGTTGTTTGGTGGGTGAGGTTAATATTGCTGGGGCGTTTACTGATTTAACAGGAGAAACCATGTCTGAATCTGAAGAACTCTCAACCGTTGAAGCATCGGGCTGTGGCTGTGACGGAACGCCAGAAACTAGCCCCCAACTGGCACTCAGTGCTGAGGTGACTTCAGCCGTTGATCCCACAGAAGCTCAACCTGCCGTTGCGGCCTCCTCAACTGAGACAGCGGTAGCCCCTGCACAACCCACTGATGTTGCTGTTATTGCTTCTGAACCTCAATCTACACAAGCCCCGGTCACCGCGACCTCTGTATCAACTTCATCTGTATCCACATCAAATCACCAGATCTCTGCAATGTCCAACACTACTGCAAATGCAATTACCCCCAGCCAGCCCGTTCAAGCCAGTGGTGGCGATATAATTTATGTGATCGGAACCCTGGGTTACGACTTTGGAACCGAAGCACGGCGCGACTCCTTCAAACAGTTGATGCCACCTTATGAGATTGAAGGCACTCAGGTGCCAGCAAATCCCTATGATGCCCGTCAGATGGTGGACTATCTGGAGGCAAATCTGTCGGAAGCCAAGTCCTTAATTTGGACGCTGAATATGGAGTTGACTCCAATTTACGCCCTCGAACCTTCGGGGTCCTTTGCCAGAGATGTCTATGCTGCATTTCAGGAATTGCTCTCTGGGGAAGTACAAGCAGAAGATTCTGAGGAATACATTGAACGGGTAAGTATCCCTGGACGGTTAACGGGAAGAACCGTAAAACTGTTCTCTGGGCAAGTTGTTCCAGTGGTTGAACCGGTAAGTCCTCGTGGCATCTACGGTTGGAGGGTGAATACGCTGGTTTCTTCTGCTTTGGAAGCGGTACGGGGTCAGCAGGCAGAGGCAGATGATGAGCAAATGCGGAAAAGCCTCAGCAGTTTTCTCAACCGGGTTTACTATGATCTGCGTAACTTAGGACAAACTTCTCAAGACCGGGCGCTGAATTTTGCGGCAACAAACGCTTTCCAAGCAGCTCAAACTTTCTCTGAAGCAGTAGCAGCTGGAATGGAATTAGATAGTATTGTAGTGCAGCGCAGTCCTTTCTGTCGGATGGATAGTGATTGTTGGGATGTGCAGTTGAAATTCTTTGACCCAGAAAACAACCGTCGAGCTAAGAAAGTCTTCCGCTTTACCATTGATGTTAGTGATTTAATTCCTGTGACTTTAGGCGAAGTTCGCTCTTGGTCTTCTCCTTATTAAGGACCTATGAAATCGAGATAAGGAAATTTTTTGATTTCCTTATCTATATTGGAGGGAATCGGGAATCGGGAATCGGGAATCGGGAATCGGGAATCGGGAATCGGGAATCGGGAATAGGGAATAGGGAGCAGGGGGTAATAATTGACGAAAACAGTATTATAAAAATACTAATCCTGGGCTGAAATCTTGCACCAGTACAAAAAAAACTTAATAACGGAAGCGATAACAATCAATTTCAGTACTGAAAGCGATGCAGTCGGTAAAACGGGGTTTCTCCCACTCGCCCTTTGCATCAAGAGAGAGTAAAATCTTAATCACTGTTCCCTGTTCCCCGTTCCCTGTTCCCTACTTTTACAGGTAAATTTTAAACTTGGTGCAAGATCGGAGTTCAAAACTGATCCGTTTCCCGTGGTCCGGTGGCACCCCCTTGATTAAGGAATAAGTTACCGGTTGCATCGTTTTGATAGATACAGCGGATTTCTGGTGAACCTTCAAGGACACCAGTGAAACCAAAAGTATTCATCCGATTTTTGCATTCCCGGACCTGTTCCGATGAGATCAGCCTCCTCTGTTCCAAAATTGACCAGTTATTCCGACGTAAAACACACCCAGGTCGCATCTTGGGCTGGGTCACATACACATTAAAGGGATTGAGAGTCACGAAAACTTGCATATCCGTCACCATCGCACTGGCACCATACTGAATACAAAGCTCTGGGTTTGGTGCGCTGCGGTCAATCACTTCACGGGAGGCAACGTTTTCTGGGTTGAGAGTGGCACCAGAGCTAAAAGCAATACCAACTCCAAGTCCCAAGACAAAAACCCCACCAAGAATCGCTAAGGTTGTGTAATTAAGTTCAGGTATCCCATTAGAACTGTTGGATTCACGTTTCATTTGACTCAATTAACGTAATTAACGTTTAGAATTTTCTGGGTCAAGATTTCCTGGGAGTAGTTGCTACTTGCCCCCTTCTTTCAGTATGCCAGGTACGCCAAGATTAATCCGGAGATGGGGAGCTGGGGAGCTAGCTGGGGAGCTGGGGAGATGGGGAGATGGGAAGATGGGGAGATGGGGAGATGGGGAGCTGGGGAGCTGGAGCTGGGGAGATGGGGAGCTGGGGAGTTGGGGAGCTGGGGAGATGGGGAGTTGGGGAGTTGGGGAGCTGGGAAACATGTTTGAGGTATAGTAAATTCTTGTCTTACCCCGACTCCCGATTCCCGATTCCCGACTCCCGATTCCCGACTGCCGACTCCCGATCACCAATTGCTGCTTTCAACAATACATCTGCTCCAAATCGCACAGCATCGGTACAAGGTAGGCCAGTCTCTGTTTGTACCTGTTCAATGGCCGACCGGGCAGCTTGATCATCCAAGTGGCCAGTATTAAGTGCGATCGCAATCACCTTTACCTGACCAAATGCCCCACCAGCACTAGCAACGGTCTCGTAAAGCTCAATCACTTTGGGTAATGGGGGAATCGGCACATGGTCATGATTACGAACAGACTCCTGTCCGGCTCGATGGACCAATAGTAATCCCGTGGGCTGAGTTCCTCGAATTAGCGGTAGAGTAGCTGTGGAACCAGGATGCAAAAGGGAACCCTGCCCTTCTACGATCAATAAGTCGTGGTCATTACCATAGCGCAGTACCATTTGTTCCACAGCACCAGCCGCAAAGTCTACCCGAATCCCATCCAAGGGAATGCCATCCCCAGAAATCATAATTCCAGCTTGACCAGTGGCTAGAAACTTCGATGATATGCCCTGACGTTGGGCGCACAAATATAACTCCAGAGCTGCTGACATTTTGCCCACTACCATATCTGTACCTACTGTCAAGATGCGCTGACAAGGTAGCGATCGCGCTTGAGCACTTGCTATTCCTAATCCCTTCGGTTCCCGACGAATATCCCAAATTACCTGACCGTCTTGCAGTAATTGCTGTAACTCTGGGTCAGATGCCATGGGAGTATGCAAACCATTGATAATCGATAACCCTGCTCCTACCCCTACTTTGACCTCCTGCCTCGAAGGCTCTGGTAATGCTCCCCCAGAGGGCGCAATACCAATGGCTAGGATATCCGGTTGATAAGCCAGGGCAGCAGACACGGAATCTACAATCGGGACATTAACCTTAATTCCAGTTAATTTAGACAAAGACTGCCCAGCACACTGCTGGTCGATCACCACCACAATCTCAGTTGGGCAATAGCGTAACAGAGTCAGTCCGGTTTTGCCTTTTGAACCAAGAATCCCTTCATGGAGTAGAATCGCAATACGCCGATTAGTGGTTAAATTCACGGCGTTTCACCCCCAGTCCTGGTAAATTATTCGGTATCAAATGCCCATTTTGTAGGGTTGCCCCTGTGAAGGGGTCATCTACTAGGTTTAAGTGGCTGTCTAAATCAAGATAATCTGCCAGTGGTGAGAGATGAGAAGCTGCTGTATTCGCCAGAGTACTGTCAGAATAGCAACCAAACATCACCTGCAACCCACAAGCTTTTGCGGTATGCACCATCCGTATTGCCTCAGTTAAACCACCAGATTTCATTAGTTTAATGTTAATACCATGGACACAGTTTGCCAACGGCGGAATATCTTGGCTAGTCTTGCAACTTTCATCCACAAAAATTGGTAAAGGGGATTGCTTATACAACTCGGGTAAATCAACCTCTTTTCCGGGAGCGAGGGGTTGTTCCACATGCCTCACCCCCTGACTCGCCAGCCAGTTACACATCTCTACCCCTTCCTCCAAACTCCAACCCCCATTGGCATCTACACTCAACTCGGCTTCTGGTGCCTCATCTCGGATAGCCAGAATCATCTGTTGATCAGCAGCAATCCCCTCAGGTGAACCTAATTTAATTTTCAGTACATGAGCACCAGTAATGGGAATCCATTCCTGCACCCGTTGCCTGGCCTTTTCTGGGTCACTAATGCCTACCGTAGCGGAAATTGGTACAATTCGGCGGCGGTTCAATCCCCACAGCCGCCAGAGGGGCAATCCCACCCGCTTCCCTAGCCAGTCATGTATTGCCAAATCAATGGACGCCCAAGCCGCTGATGGCACCTGTACCTCCTCCAAAACCCGTTCAATTTGTTGGTGTTCCCAAGGACTAAATACCTCCAGCATCGGGATAACCACCTCTAGGGCTTCCAGCAGAATCTCAGTAGTTTGCTTATGGGGGGTGGGGGTTAGGAAACTTTCTGTGCCTGGATCTGACGAGCTATTGCTGAGGCTAGTTGCCTTTCCTAGGGAAAAGGGAGACCCTTCGCCCCACGCTTCAATACCCTCTTGTTCGATCCTGACCCAGACATTGGTGGTTTCAGAAGTGGTGCCACGACTGATGGTTAAAGGGAACTGCTTATGTACCGTGAACGTTTCAACGCCAATACGCATTGTTTATTTAGTATATGGTTATTTAGTTTAAGGTTAAAGGTTAGTTGGTTGAAGGTTAGTTGGTTGTTCGCCTTTGGGGTTCGGTGAAGGGTAGCTTGAAGGTTATTTGGTTAAAGGTTGAAGGTTGTTTAGTTGTTCGCGTAGCGTGGCCAAAGGCCAAGGTTGTTCGCCTTTGGGGTTCGGTGAAGGGTAGCTTGAAGGTTATACTCTACTAGGACGATGGTCAATAATAGGTTTGCCAGATCATACTCGCCTACAAGGTGTAACCTCTAACCTACATACAACCTGTAACCCAATTTGTAACCTACAACCTACAATCTGTAACCTGTAACCTACCACCTGTAACCTTCAACCTCTAACCTGTAACCTTCAACCTCTAACCCAACCTGTAACCTGTAACCTGTAACCTTCAACCTCTAACCTGTAACCTGTAACCTGTAACCTTCAACCTTCAACCTGTAACCTTCAACCTTCACCCTTAATACTGTAACTTATCCTTTTGTAATTATTCAGTAATTTAATGATTTCAATACAGCCATGGAAAACCATGAAATCAAAGTTGGTTTTTGACAATAAATGGTGTCGAGTCAGGCAAGATGAAGTAGAATTACCAAGTGGTGAAATTGTTGATGACTACTTCATCAATGTTAGACCGGATATTGTGCTGATACTGGCAATTACTTGCGATCGCAATGTTGTTTTTGTCCGTCAATATCGCCATGGAGTGGGAGAAATTTTATTGGAACTCCCTGGGGGTGGTTTCAACTCAACAGTAGAAGATAGTCTGAAGGCAGCTGCTAGGGAATTAGAAGAAGAGACTGGTTATGTCTCTGAGCATATGTTTTCCCTAGCAACCTTATATGATAATCCGGTAAAAGATACCAATACAATTCATTTAATTATGGCGGAAGATGCTCAGCCATCGGGTATCCAAAATCTAGATATTACGGAAGAGGTGGAAATTGTTTTGGTACCTATAGACGAGGTTATGAAAAAAATTGAACAAGGAGAAATTTGTGTTTCAGGAACAATTGCTGCTTTGTTTTTAGGCTTGAAGTTTTTGTCTTAAATTAGTAAGGATTAAGCTGTCAGCTGTCAGCCGTCAGCTGTCAGCCGTCAGCTTAAAATATAGCAATCCGTGTAGGAATTGTGATAATTTTTGATCTGAAGTTCCCTACTCCCTTTGTTCTATAGCGTTTCTCATAGCTATCAAGTACACAGGATTTTTGGCCTCTTGCCTTTTACCTCTTGCCTCTTGCCTCTTGCCTGCTCCCTGCTCCCTACTCCCTATTCCCTACTCCCTACTCCCTTTACTATATGTCTAACTCTACCTTGCATGTTGTTGCCCGTCTTGTAGCTCTGCCAGATAAAGTTGAGGAACTCAAAGCTGTCCTGAGCGCATTGATTGAACCCACAAGAGCAGAAGAAGGTTGTTTGAAGTACGAATTACTTCAAAATCAGACAAAACCAACAGATTTTACCTTTGTGGAAGAGTGGGCAACACCAGAAGCACTAGATGCTCATCTGGTCACTGAGCATCTCCAAGCTGCCATCAAGCAACTTGATGGCTTAGTGGCTGATACACCAGATATCCGCCGCTACACCAAAATCCTCTGATATAGCGCTGCGCCCAGGGAATCGGGAATCGGGAATCGGGAATCGGGAAGAGTAGTTTGACCCGGTAGGTGGAACGGGCATCTTGCCCGTTTCATTTCCCGACGCCTACTCCCTATGCCCTTGGGTGCAGCGCTATGGCATCACGAATCACCCAAATCCCTAAGAGTCTTCAGAGTCTTCTTCCATCGGCTTTCCTAAATCAAAAATAATTATAAATTCAGCATCGGGCATCAGTCGTTTCAGAGCCTGCAAGTGGCCTTGGGCATCCGATCGGTTGCGAAACCGAGCCACAATCACTCGTTGCATTTTTGGCAATAGCCGAACTATCACCCACGGATGAAGGCGTTCAGAATAGGACATAATTGATGTATCTCCTTAGATGGGGACCAAGAGCCAGCCGGAGACTCGGGAAAATCTATGGGCTGGCTCTTAATGTGGACGTTTGTCGGCCACATTTTTATACTAACACAAAATAATCTTTTATTATAACATATTTTTTAAACTTTTGTAACAAATTTGTTTGGGAGTCGGGAGTCGGGTATCCCCCGATATCCCCATCTCCCCACAGCCGTTGACCTAGTAAGACTAATAATGCTGGTTGTCAGCCCATTAGACGATATATAGCGTTTCTCGTAGCTATGAGGTACACATTATTTTTTGCCTCTTCCCTCTTCTGTGCTCCGAAGTACCTACTCCCTGCTCCCTAAAAAACCATAAATTTGTACCTAACTGAATTGCAAACCGCTATATATGATAGATAATAACTGAAAGCTGTTCGCGTAGCGTGCGCGTAGCGCTTAAGCTGATAACTTAACTTATATAAACTTAAGGTAGCAAATTGTAATGGCAACTAAACTGATTGAATTAGAAGATGGCACGTTGGTAGAAGTAGAAGTACCAGGGAATCAAGTCGAACCTATCGCTGGTGGTTTTGCTGATAAAGTTAGTGCTACTTTCGATAAGATTAGACCGCTCTTGGTGAAGACATGCAAGCCCATTGCTCAGACTTGTAAAGAGCTGAATAAGGAGATGGATATTGAGAAGGCTGAGGTAGAATTGGGGTTTAGTTTTGAAGGAGAAGGGAATTTATATATTACTAGGTCAGCGGCAAATGCTAACCTGAAAGTGAAACTGGTACTGAAACCCAAAGATTAATTGATTAATTAATAGCAATTCCTATAGGAATTGTGATAATTTTTGATACCGTACTCCCTACTCCCTATTCCCTACTCCCTGTTCCCTATTCCCTGTTCCCTATTCCCTATTCCCTTTGCTAAAGAATGACCCCAGAAGAACTACAGCAGTCAGTGGTTTTAATTACCAGTAGTGACCCTGAAATCACTGGTTTTGGCACTGGTTTTGTAATTCGCCAGGTTAGTGGCACCGCTTTCTTGTTGACTTGTGCTCATGTGGTGAAAGAGGTTGGTGGGCCAGAGAATGTCAAAGCTGATGGCATACCTGGCACGGTGATTGCTTCTGGGGAAGATCATGGATTGGATTTGGCAGTGTTGAGAGTAGATGGACTTTGGAATAAGCCAGAATTACACCGAGAAGAAGGATTTGGTGAGAAGGGTAACTCTTTCCTAACTGCTGGCTTTCAATCATATGCTAAGGACTATTTAATCCGACCACTGCACGGTACCCTAGGGGAGCAAGTGGAATGGTCGAAACAACCAGGGGAAAGAATTCAAGGTTTGGATTTGCACATTGTTGATGACTATGGGCTACAGCGTGGTTATAGTGGTTCGCCGGTGGTGGATGAAGCTAGTGGTGAGCTTTTGGGAGTAGTTAGCCATCGACAAGGGGATAAAACTGGTTTAGCGATATCCATTGGTGCTCTTGATAGAATTTGGCGGGTTTTAGATGGTGATCAGCTTTATAAGGTATTAGTAAAGCTTGGTTACGAGGACCAGGAACGCTTATTTTTTAGGTTAATCCGAACACAGTCTGTCGCGGCTTTTTTAATCCATGGCGATCCAGACTACGGACAACGTTGGTTATTGAATCGCTTAGTAGAAAAACATCTTCCTAATACTATTACTGGCAAAGTTATCAAAGTTAATTTAGCGCGAAAAGTCCGCAGAACTGATATCAAAACCCTTTGGCGTGAACTTGGTAATCAGGTTGGTTTGTGGAGAAAGGGAGCGTCAGTTACTGCTATTACTGAACGAGTTTATCGCTACTGGCAAACCCAGAATGTGCTACTGGTCTTCCATGATGTAAATGTGATGCCAGAAGCCTATTTAGATCAACTGATCCGTGAATTCTGGACACCCTTGGCAAGTAACGCTCGCCAGGTTAACCCTAGTGCCAGTCGGTTCAAATTATTGATGTTTTTAGTAGACTACGAAGGCACTGTGGGGAATTTGGATGCTATATTTTCTGATAAAATAGACCGTACTCAACCCCACCTGCCAGTCAAATCTCCCAAGATTAATCAATTTGATGAAGATGAATTGATTGACTGGATGATGCGAGAATCTGAGGAATTACCGATCGAATTTACCCATGAGGTCGATGAAACTGTTAAAGTCGTTCTAGAAAACAGTGATAATGGCATTCCCGAGTATGTACTGGCAGAAATATGCGATCGCTGTGGCGTTGATTGGTTTAATGACGTAAAGCAACGGTGGAGACTCTGAACAACCCAAAACCTGAATATACAGGTGATCCAGCACTACAACCGCAGCCTGGAGAACGAGACAGCAAGGGACAATTGTTGTATCCTTATTTACCTAGTCGGGAATTAATTGAAGCAGTCAATTTAGCGATCTACCTGGAACGCCCTTTGCTACTGAAAGGGGAACCGGGATGTGGAAAAACCCGCTTGGCTCATGCTGTGGCTTATGAGCTCAACTTGCCTGTGAGAGTCTGGGCTGTCAAATCTACTACTCGGGCAAAGGATGGTCTTTATACCTATGATACTGTGGCTCGTTTGCGGGATGCTCAGTTAGCGGCAACCGGCATGATTAAACCAGAGGATATCCCCCGTATTAGTAATCCCGAGACCTATGTACGTTGGGGTCCGTTAGGCAATGGGTTTCGGAGTGAAACCCTGACAGTGGTGTTAATTGATGAAATTGATAAGGCGGATATTGACTTTCCTAACGACTTATTAATGGAACTTGATCAACGCCAATTTACTGTAGATGAAACCGGTGAAGAAGTAATAGCCAACCAAGCCCCAATTGTTTTTATTACTAGCAATGACGATAAAGATTTACCCGATGCTTTCTTACGCCGCTGTTTATTTCATTATGTTGAGTTTCCCTATCACCAGTTAATTGACATTCTTAATGCTCATTTTCCGAAATCACCGGAGAGGCTAGTGAAGAAGACTGTAAGTCGCTTTCAGGAATTGCGTCAGGAAATGGAAAAGGAGAAAGGAAATACTGGTAAAAAGGTTAGTACTAGCGAATTAATTGATTGGTTCAAGGTACTGCGCCGCCATCCCACCGATGAAATTTTGGCACAATTGGATGGAAAACTCCCCTATCCTGGTGTATTGCTGAAAAGCGTCAATGACCATATGCGCTATCTAAACCCAAAAAGGCTATGAAGGTCAATGACTTACCCCTAATGGAGTTGTTTGAAAAACTGCAAGACGCTGGCTTACCTTTGGGAATCGGTGAGTATGAAGCCTTATTGCGGGCATTGCAGGCTGGTTTTGGGATTCCAGACCGGGAAGCGTTGGCACGATTGTGCTGTATCTTATGGGTGAAGTCGGAAGAAGAAAAGCAGATTTTTGATAAGTACTTTCAAGAATTTATTCCAACTAGTAAAGCTTCAGATAGTTTAGATAAAATTCCCACAGATGAGGGTGATTCACAGGAAAATAACTATTTTCAAAAACTTAGTTATTGGTTGAGCGGAGTAGTTATTATTGGAATTATAATTATTATATCGAATTTAATACCTCCAACAAATCCCCCAACAAATCCCCCAACAAATCCCCCAACAAATCTTCCAATAAATCCCCCAATAAATTCCCCAATAAATTCCCCAACAACTCAAAATAATGGTGATCGCAATCCGGGATTTTTATGGGGTAATTGGCCAGTTATCCTAACTATAGGTGGAGGATATTTATTGACTCTAGGGGTCTTGAGGAACATTATTAAATCTAGAAATCGTCCCCAAGAAAAGCTGTTTAAGCCAGTACTAATCATTCAGGGAGTAGATGAAGTACAAAGAGCGAAAACAGTAAGGCAGAGTTCTCGTAAGACTAAGCCAGGGTTTAGCGATCGCATTGTGATCACTACAGGATACTCTCCCGTTACCCGTAGGCAAATGAAACAAAGCTGGCGTTACTTGCGGGGTCTGGTCAGGGAAGGAGCTAAGACAGAACTAGACATTGAAGCAACCGTTAACCAGATTGGACGGCAAGGTCTATTGCTAGAGCCGGTATTTATCTCCCCTCGGGTCAATCGTACGGAGCTATTACTGTTAATCGACCAAGGTGGCTCAATGATACCCTTTCATCGACTATCCCATCGGCTAACAGAAACCGCCTTACAAGCTGGACGCTGGGGTAAAACCACTATCTACTATTTTCACAATTGTCCAGTGGATTACCTCTATCACGACAGTGATCAGCTTGAAGCAGAATTGATTAGCAGGATTCTCTCCCAGCTTGCTGTGCAGTGGACTGTAGTTTTGATGTTTAGCGATGGTGGTGCTGCTCGTGGTGGACTGAACCCTCAGCGCATTGAATTGACCAAAGCCTTTCTAGGACAACTCAAACAGCAAGTGCGTGCCATGGCTTGGCTTAATCCCATGCCGTGCAACCGTTGGAATGGGACAACTGCTGGTGAGATTAGACCCTTGCTACCAATGTTTGAATTCAGTCGCGAAGGTTTACAAAATGCAATAAATGTTTTGCGGATACGATGAGTAAACTGAAGGTATTTTGATTATAGAGCTGTTTTCAATTGGGTTAGCTAGCAAAGGGAGTAGGGAGCAGGGAGCAGGGAGCAGGGAGCAGGGAGCAGGGAATAGGGAATAGGGAATAGGGAAACAATTCGGTGTAGCTTATAGCTATGATAAAGGCGTTGCTGAATTAAGGAATGAATGCCCGATTATCTGGTTTTATTAAAGCCCCCTAAATCCCCCAACTTTGGGGGACTTTAAGAGTTTTGTTCCCCCCAGAATTGGGGGGCTAGGGGGGCGAAACCATACCCAGAATCAGCAACCCCATGATAAACGCTATAACATGTTGATTTGAGATGTAAACATAGTATTCATAGAAAAAGGGAACAGGGAACAGTGTCAAGATATCCGAGGAGTTTTTGGTGTCATGATCAGTCAGAATTGGTTTTCATGATCTATTTAAAAACACTATATAGCGTTTCTCGTACTAATGAGCTATATTCAATTTTATTCTCCCTACTCCCTACTCCCTACTCCCTACTGCCTGTTCCCTGTTCCCTATTCCCTGTTCCCTTTGCTATCTAACATGAAACCATGAAAACTGAAACTATCCAGCGACAGATTAAATCCTTTAAAAAACGCTTTGGAGAGGCACATCTTTTACTAGCTTGTCACGCTGCTTTACCATTAGCGATTACCCCTGACTTGTTGTATTGTATTTGGACAAACTTTCAGCAAGATGTCAAGGGGAGAGGGATAGATATTCCTTGGGTAGCTGTAACAGATTTACTATTTTCTGGTCTTTGGGAAGAAGTGGGATTAGAAATCTATGAAATGGATGCAACTATCCGGGAGATGCTGCTAAATTATCTCAAAGATAATCACAATTTTGGTGAACAGCGTATTAAAGAGTTATCTGAATTTTTGTTAGTCTATATCCAGCCGCAACTAGAAAGCGATGACCCAGATATTCAGGAATTTGCTAAAGCTCAACGGTGGACAGCCCAGGCTTATCTTCAACCAAAAGCATCAGCGAAGGGATTAGGATTAGCCCTATCACGAGCATATCAGCACGACCGGGATGATCTAATCCGGATTGCTGCTGTGGTAGAAACCTTAGCGGAGCCCCTATCGAAGTTTAAGAAGCTGCTGATTTATGGTCGTGGTATGACCAGATTTGCTCGTGGTGATCTGCAAGGGGCAAAAGCTGAATTTGACAAAATTCGACGCTGGGGTAATCACGCTCATGTTGCTGGAGTTCGTTTACTACTCCCTAAGAATCAAGAATTGACTAGAGAAAAACCGAAATCTTTTAGAGTTTACTGGGTGACCTCAGGGATAGTGATTTTAGTTTTAGTTGGAGGAGTAAACTGGGTTCAATCCCCTCCACCAGATTCTACCTCTATAAAAGTTAAGGATATGCCTGGCTGCTCAACCTTACCTGTTCGTGGACTTGATCAACAACTCATCAATAGGCTAAATGTCGTAGCTCCCAATTCCCTGGTCAGTTTTGCAGATTTGAATGTAGATATGGGACCCGCTGTTTGGCCCTATCTTCAACTACCAGCTAAACAAGCACTTCAACAAGCTATTGATGAAAGAGGTATACCATTAGTTGTGAATAGTGCCTATCGCACTATTGCTCAGCAACTCGTCCTATGGAACCATGCCAGTAATCGACGTTGCGGGATTTCAACCGCTGCTCCTCCAGGTGAAAGTAATCATCAGACTGGTCTAGCTCTCGATATTTCAGATTATCAGGGTTGGCAACCCTTTCTAGAAAAACATGACTGGCAATGGGATGGACCAAAAGACCGTCCACATTTTGACTATGTAGGAGACAATATCATTGACATCCGAGATTATTCTGTCCTTGCTTTCCAGCAACTCTGGAATCTAAACAATCCAACAGACCGAATTAAACAGAATGGCATGTTCGATGCTGAAACTGAACTACGACTGAACAACTCCCCTATTGATGGCTTCCCGAAGGAAAGCTGATGGTGGTTTACTTGGTTTAAAGGACTTATGTCACTGATATCTGGGCGTTCTTAATTGGACTGTACTTGATAACTCTGAAAAATGCTATAGTAAACAGTCGGTCATTACTAATAAACAGTAAACAGTTTAAAATGAAACAGTTGTCTCGAATTTCCCTAACTATTGTTAGCTTATTCCTGTGTTTGCTCACCTTGAGCAGTTGCAGCAACAACTTTGCTAACCCTGATCAACTAGAAGCGCAAGTATTAACCATTATCCGGAATAATCCAGAGGCTATTTTACAGTCGCTGCAAGCTTACCAGCAGGAAAAACAGCAAGAGCTAGCCCAATCCAGACAAGCATTTTTGCAGCAAATGAGTACAGAGCCAGCATCGATAATTGGGAATTCCCCTACTACTGGTGTGGCGGAAAATAACATTGTGCTGTTGGAGTTTTCTGACTTTCAATGTCCATTTTGTGCCCAAGCTAACCAAAGCGTAAAGCAGTTTATGGACAAACATTCCGATCAGGTAACCTTAGTATATAAGCATTTGCCTCTGACTCAGATTCATCCTGAAGCACTCCCTGCTGCTAAAGCAGCTTGGGCGGCTTTTCAGCAAGGGAAATTCTGGGAGTATGAAGATGCCCTGTTTGAGCAGCAAAATAACTTGGATGAAGAATTGTATGTGGCGATCGCCCAAGATCTTAATCTCGATCTAGAGCAATTTAATCGCGATCGCATCAGTGTTGGAGCCGAAGCTGCTATTAGGGACGATCTGAAATTAGCTCAGAGCTTGGGTCTTAATGGTACTCCTTTCTTTATGTTGAACACAGAAGTACTTCAAGTTCCTCTCAACTTATCAGAAATGGAGAGTATTCTGGCACAGGTCAAATCATGATCTAGGATCTATATTTGAGTTGTAAACACACGTCTTGGGGCAAGAGGCAAAAGGCAAGAGGCAAAAGTTGGTAGGGTGCGTGATAAGACGGGCTCGCCCTGATTTTATCGGTAGCCAGTGTTGGCACAGCCCGTCGGTGTAACGCACCACTCGCTCTT
>NZ_JAAHHU010001140.1:0-1636 GCF_010672095.1 Moorena sp. SIO3I6
CTTTCTCGTCGGTGCGGCAATTTGAGGCAGACGTGTCATTGACCGAAATTCATTCAACCTCTGGTAGGTTATCATCTACTTATCTTAACTTTTTTATTTCTTTAGATTTTCTTTACGAATCAGCTCTAATTTCTTGATGTAAGCGTCAGCTGTGTCTTGATGCAATAGCGAGTGGGGGAAACCCCCAAGACCGCGCTGCATCGCTGAAAACTTGCCCTATCCATGATTACTATCTGCCCCGGTAACAATTCTGGCATTAGGAAAAACTCTACCCACATTTCTATCTCTATTGGTGTTGCAGTATCCCACGAAAGTCATCGGAGCAATAATTTGACCACTCAAAGTTGCTCCTACCATACTGATTCGCTCCGTTTTGTGTCCTAATTTGAGGTCGTAATATCGTGTTCGATTTCTCACACCAACCTGTATAGTAGTCCTCTGTGTCATCAACTCCCGCTTCATCCACATACACTATTCGCTGTTTGGCATACTGGCGCTTTGTATTTGAGAAATTCCCCTCGTTCCTCTTCATTTCTTTCTTTGTATCCATAAGTTTTTTTTTCGGGTAAATCCAATACGTTTCAAAGCTTTGCCGATGGTCGTGTGACTTATTTCTTCTGGCCACTTTTTTGCCATCTGTTTTTGAGTTGTGCCACCGTTTATGCACGCAAATTGGCGAAACTCCTCTAAATCTCGGATTTTTGGCTGTGGACCCCTTTGATACTTTCTCAAGGCGTGTGAATGTTCCTCTTTGTTCTCTGGCTTTTAGCCAAAGGTCTAACGTATTACGGCTAAGCAAGCAGCATTCGGCACACTTGGGTTTTTTTCTCTCCACGATCTACTGCTGCTACTGCTTTTGCTCGCTCTGCATCGCTATATGGTGATGGCATTTATCCCTCCTTGCTACACTCCATATTATGTGACAATTATGTCCTAACCATCCCTTTTTTGGCTATAGTATGTAGCTGGGTTTAAGCGTTTGAGTTCCAAAAAAATAACCCCTGAGTGTCTTGCTGTTAGATCACAGCTCGACCAACTAAGGGGTGTCTATGGCTGAATTGCGTAAGCTATTTACTACTATCCACAGCGGCTGTATGCGATCGCGTTTTCCCAACGTTAACCAAAGAGTTAACTAATGGTATAACTTCAGGGTAAGACCAGTTGCTCAGACCTCAGACAAATAGTATGTAGCTGGGAAACGCTTTTGAGCTGTTACACAAAAAAAATACCCCTGTCTTGCTCTTAGATCACAGACAGAGGAATTAAGGGGTATCGATGGCTGAATTGCGTAAGCTATTTACTACTATCCACAGCAGCTGTATGCGTACGGGTTTTCCCAACGTTAACCTTATGTATAACTTCAGGGTAAGACCAGTTGCTAAAAAGTATCGGCAACTAGTATCTAGCTAGGAAAAGCCTTTGAGCTGTTACACAAAAAAAATACCCCTGTCTTGCTCTGAGATCACAGACAGAGGAATTAAGGGGTATCGATGACTGAATTGCGTAAGCTATTTACTACTATCAACAGCGGCTGTATGCGATCGCGTTTTCCCAACGTTAACCAAAGAGTTAACCTTATGTATAAGTGATGGTTTAGCCAGTGATGGGGCTTTGGGGCAAGCAATAAGACCCAATA
>NZ_JAAHHU010001141.1:0-1635 GCF_010672095.1 Moorena sp. SIO3I6
TCAAAAAATCAATTGGGTTTCGTGGCACTAGTCAGATCTGAGCACAGCCAATCAAATTACAGTAAATCAACCTTTTGATTAATCAGTTATTATGCATGACCAACAAGACGATCGTGGTATTCCTCTCGGTGTGATTGCCAGTATTTCCATCCTAGTCTTAGCAGCAGCAGGTGGAGGTAGCTGGTGGGCATGGCGTTCACAGCAATCTTCTCCAGAAGTGCCTGTGACAACTACACCCGAGTCATCTACACCCAAGTCATCTCAGACTATACAACCCACAACTGACAAACCCTCAACTAAGGAAAAAATTCAGGTCTATTGGCTCAATGATGTTGATAATAAAATTGTTTTAATTCCCAGTCCAATTCCCTTAAATAATAAGACCCTTAACAAAGGTGAGATCTTAGAGAGCGCATTCAACAGTTTATTGGCTGGGCCGACCAATGGCACATTTACGACCACTATTCCCCAAGGTACAAAACTACGGGGTGTTTCTCTCAAAAGTGATGGTGTTCATGTAGACTTGTCCAAAGAATTTACCGTTGGTGGGGGCAGTAGCTCCATGAGCGGTCGTCTGGCGCAAATTGTTTATACAGCAACCAGTCTCGACCCCAATACTCAAGTATGGATTGAGGTAGATGGGAAACAACTAGAGGTTTTAGGTGGAGAAGGCTTAATGCTTGATCAACCACTGACTCGCCAAGATGTCGATCAAAACTTCCCACTCTAGAGGTTTCCCAGGTTAGACTTCTTTGAGCAGTTGGTCACTAGCGTTGGATGAAAATTTTTCAACCGACGCTGTAGCAAATAAATATACGTTGGCAGACATCTAATTCGCATGCCCAGCAAACCTATTTTCGCTTCTAGCAGCTATTATTAGCTTGACATCTGTCAAACCTATCTAAAGAGTAATCCTTAGTCAGGTTTAATCCGCATTAGTGCTTGACCATATTCTATTGGTTCTCCATTTTTCACCAAAATTTCCATGACTTGTCCAGTCACTTCTGCTTCAATTTCATTCATCAGCTTCATAGCTTCAATAATACAAACAGTTTGACCAGCACTAATGCGTTCCCCTACCTCCACAAAGGGGTCTTCATCAGGAGCAGGAGCACTGTAAAATGTCCCGACCATGGGTGAGTTAATTTCCTCCCACTTTTGATCTACCCCTGGTGGAGGTACTGGTGGTTCTGGTTTTGGTACTGGTGTTGGGGCTACCTCTACCGGGCCTGGAGTGATTTGATAAGGAGTGCTATATCCACCGGAATCACTGGTAGGGGTGATACTGACCCCTTTACGCACTGTGAGTTCAAAATCATCACTCTTGAGGGTCAGTTCTGTAATATCGGTTTGAGCAATAGCAGCTAGGAGATCACGAAGTTGATTGATGTCTAATGCCACAATTTTTAAAAAGAGGTTAGGGTCTTGGGCCTAAAGGCTAAGGATGAAGATTTTTTGGCATTATTTTGCCTTAGTAGTCAGGTGAGTCCATTATCTTGATTGCCATGATCTATTCAGGGCATCAAATAAAGGCATCAAAACAATTTACTCGCGACCAAGATAAGAATCATTACGGGTATCGATTTTAATGCGCTCTCCTATGGAAATGAATAGAGGAACCATCACCTGAGCTCC
>NZ_JAAHHU010001142.1:0-1635 GCF_010672095.1 Moorena sp. SIO3I6
CTTGTTCGTACATGGGTTTGGCAGGATTGAAGCAGGATAGTTCAAACAGGGTTATTGCTCCAGCCCAGAAGACGATTAGACCAGCATGGGCAACATGAGCCCCCAATAATTTCCCGGATAACTCCGTCAGGCGAGCGTTTCCTGCCCACCAACCATACTCTCCCTCTACTAATCGGGAACTCTCCGCAATGTTTGCCACTATACTACACCTCCTAGGCTTTTATTGCAAAATATATTCAATAGCTACTTGGAATAGCTTACACTACTGGTTAAGGAAAATGAAACCTATTTTTATTAAGAATCATGACAATTCGCAGATTTGGTAAGGTATCAGAGCAGTCGTTAGTGACTCAGAACCCTGTGATCACTAGGTTCAAGCCATCTGTTCATCTCTTTAAGCGCCATGACTTGATTGCTCTAGAACCCGATCAACTATGGGTAGTTCAACAGGGTGTGGTGAAAACCTTGACCTGGAATGACGAAGGAACAGTAATTACATTAGGATATTGGGGAGTTGGGGATGTAGTGGGGAAATCTTTGTCTAACTTGCAAACGTACGAAATCGAGTGTTTGACTAGGGTTAAAGCGCAATGTCTCTCTTTGTCTCAGTCTTACCGCTTATCCGAGGCTATTGTTTGCCATCTGCGACAGACCGAAGAGTTGCTGTGTATCATTAGAACCCCAAGAGTCTCTCAGCGTTTGCAACAGTTTTTGAGTTGGTTAGCCCGGAAGTTCGGTCGTCCCGTCTGTAGTGGGCAACTTATTGATATACCAGTGACCCATCAAGAACTAGCTGAGATGATTGGTACCACACGAGTAACCATCACCAGGCTGATCAAGCAGTTTGAGGAAGAAGGGATAATCAGTCGTCCTCGTCGATACTGTATTGTGTTGCGCGATTGTTCTAAATTGTAATTGAAAATACTATTAATGGCGCTAGACTCAGCATACTACCTGAAAAGGATAACCCTAGCGCCATCGACGTGATTCAGTTACGGGCTGATGGTGGGGAGGAAATTATGCGTTGCTTAATAATCGAATGATTTTAATAGTTTTGTGGAATGGGCATCTTGGTGGAACGGGCATCTTGGTGGAACGGGCATCTTGCCCGTTTCAATTTTCGGGCGGGCAGGATGCCCACCCCACTCATATTAATTCGAAGATTCAGCAATGCCCGAAATTATGCGATCGCAATGTAGCCTGATAATTGCTTAATCCGCTCCATCCAAGACATCACATTGGGGTAAGCATCTAGCGAAATCTTGGCGTCTGGTGATAGACTAACATAGGGGAAGCAAGCAATATCAGCAATTGTGGGGTGACCCAGTTCCAGCCATTCCCGATCACTGAGGTGGTTGTCGAGCAGTGTCAGGATAGTTTCCGACTTTTGTGTTGCGACCTCGATGTTAACGCTTTTTACATTAAACTTGTAATAAAGTCTAGCAAACTCTGGACCCTGGCGAATCTCTCCTGCAGTTGTAGATAACCAGCGCATCACTCGACTCATGGCTTCAGGCTCCAAAGGCAGCCAGTCTTCGCTACCATAGCGCCGTGCTAGATATACTAAAATAGCTTGGGCATCCTGAAAGATTAAATCTCCATCGGTGAGAACTGGCACTTGTCCAAAGGAATTCA
>NZ_JAAHHU010001143.1:0-1635 GCF_010672095.1 Moorena sp. SIO3I6
ATAGTCAGCCTTTTGATTGTTTACTTTATTTTAAAAGATTTGAATTGGGCGTTTATTGTGTCTGGATTATATGTGCTATTTCCTATTTTATCGTATACGCCTTAGACTTAGGAACACTATTTCCAGTCTCGCCAGATCCAATGCCTCAGGCGCTATTTATAATAGAAGTATTAGGAATGATTGTTTCTCTTCCTTTACTATTTCTTTCTGTTCGCGGAGCTATGAATAGTAACAAGAGTAGTAACGATAAAGTAATGGTAAACAAACCCTATTCAAAGACGTTTGTATATTTCGCTTTCTTTTTGGTTGTTGTTGGTGTTGGCATTATCACGTTTGCTACCAAATCCGCTATGGGTAGCTAACAGTGCTTAAGAAGGGAAGTAACCCATAGCGCATAAGGAGCTCAAGTAGTATGTAAGCATTCAGCAGTCAGCCGTCAGCCGTCAGCCTTTAGCTCACGCTGCGCGAACAGCTTTGTAGCACAGGCTTTGGCCTTGGCCTTTGGCCACGCTACGGGAATGGCCACGCTGTGCGAACGACCCTGTGACATAACTCAGCATTATTCGAATGCTGACCTGTTTGATTCAAAAGCTGATAGCTGATAGCTGATAGCTGATAGCTGATAGCTGATAGCTGATAGCGAAATGCTTACGTGACTAAGCATCTTTCTGGAGAATTGCTGGGTAGATTTGCTCTCTAGCTCTGGCAAACTGGTATCGGTCATCAATTTCTGCCCAGAGTAGATCCCTAATCACCGTATAGTATACTGGATAGGATGTTGCTGCTGCTATCAGCCCATCAGTTTCATAATTCACCTTGAAGCTGGTTTTAAATCTTAGGGTAGCTTGCGCCAACATGCTTTGAAACAAAGGCTGGGATATTTTGGAAATACCGACCAATTCACCAGCAATTTGACTCCCCAGTTCAGCCTTATTTTTAGACATCGCAACGATTGTCTCACCTGAGGTTTCCACATAGACTTCATCGCCAGCATTGGTTTGGCCAGATAGCAACACTACATTGTCTTTAGGAAAGTTCAAGACTGCTGTCAAAGCACGCTGTTCGTAAATCAGATCTGATTCCAACAACAGAAAATCCCCCTCAATCAGCTCACGGGCACAATAGAGGGAATACATGGTACCTGATTCGGCATAGCGTGGGTTATGAACCGTCAATATCTGATCATTAAAACGTTGCTGCAGACGCTCATAAAAGTCAGATAAATGACCAGTGACAATGATGATGCGCTGCATACCGCAAGCAGTCAGGCGCTCTATCGATTCCTCAATAATGGGTTGCTCTCCCAACTGGAGAAATCCTTTAGGAGCCGATTGGCCTAATTCCTGGAGTCTAGTGCCCATACCAGCAGCTAGAATAACGGCTGTTTCTACTTTCATTAGTGTTTATAAATCAAGACATTGAAACGGTATTTTCTATTTTTGTAGCCGACCCTGACACCACAACATCGAAGTGAGACTCCCTGGGCAGATCAATGGCCTCTCCTACGCCATTGGTGACAAGTTAAGAGAAAAAGCCTTTTGTCAAGAGGGGGGATTGCCTCAGGGTTCGAGTCGTGTGAAACTCAGAACAGACAAGTAATTGAGCCATGGTGAATCCTGATGAGCGGCCACCGAA
>NZ_JAAHHU010001144.1:0-1634 GCF_010672095.1 Moorena sp. SIO3I6
TGCTCATCAAAAGCATCGAGTGGAATATACCAGTGCTGAGCCACCCTGCATTTGGCTAGCCATTCATGGCAATTTGCAACAGAAGCAGAACTGAGCAAGATTCTTAGGACTTACGAAAAACTGGACTCTAAACACTCTGATGCTGTAGGGTCGAGACCTAACGGGGTGACAAACAGCCTTAAAAGCCTTACTGGGTGTGGGGTGAAAGGTGTAGGGGAAGATCAGGAACTGGCTACGTTGCGACGGGACGGTTGAATCAGCTTGGGTTGATCACGAAATCCCACTGGGTCACTCCAAATTCCCCTATATTTTCCCCACACCCCACATTACTTATTCCACAGACCTTTTTATTGAAATCTAGACAAGTCCCTCTAAAGTTGCACCGACAACTCGATAATCAGAATCTTGTCGCAGCTTCATCAGAGCATTTTGGGCTCTTGGGTCATCAAAATGTCTCAAAGTTATGGCTACTTGCGCACGAATTGCATCTATAGAGGAGTTAGCTGCTTCAAGAAGAACCTCTAAAGCTGAAGATGCTTGAGGTGTTTTTGCTAATTGCCCTAAATTAGCGATCGCTGATTCCTGAACTGTGATATCGTTCCCTTTAAGTCCCGAAATACAGAGCTTTAAAAATATTTCCGGGTGTTCAGTTACTTCTATTGCAGCAAGAATACTTTGCCTTACCAACCAATTAGAGTCTTGTTGGAATAGGTATACGAGATGGGAAATTGCCCGCTTACCATATTTAGCTAAAGAATTAGCTGCTTCAGCTCTGACATTATAATCTTTATCATGTTCGATTAAATCCAGTAATAACCCAAAGGCTTCCTCTGTTTGCTTATACCCCAAACCCATAGCAACAAAGGAACGAATTAGAAATTCTTGGTCATACATCCTTCCCTTGAGTAGGGGGACAACCAAACCCGGTTCATAGTGCCTTAATTCGGTAATAGCTTTCATCCGATTTTGAGGATTAGGGCTATTGAGATTAGTTTCAATCTGATGTAGTTCCATGGGAATATCTCAAAATGTGAATAATTTAAATTAATTGATTAGTAAACTTGGTTTTGAACTTCTGGAGGATTAGCTGCTAATCCTTGTTCAACTTAACCCTGATTCTTGTATACCAAAGGGAACAGGGAACAGGAAACAGGGAACAGGGAACAAAAATTCTCACAATGGGATTAAAGCGATATCTTTTGCTTGATTTGGCTATGGAGTGTTGGTAACAGTTTGATATTGATTAGTCTCACCAAATGTCCAAGCAGTACGAGCTATTAACAAGCCGCCAGCAATTTGCAATACCCCCAGAGAAATTCCCCAAAAGTCGAGAATTGCTTGACCAGTTACAAAGAAAAAGGCAATGATTGAGCTGGCATTAAGGGCTACTTTCTTAGCCTCTCGCAATCTTTGATGCTTACTAGCATTAGCTGTCAAGCTGTAAAAGATGGGCACTGCCCCCACTGGATTGGTAATGGTAAATAAAGCAATAAATGTTCCGAGTGCATAAGAAATTAATTGGGACATCACTTCTTTACTTTTACTTGAGACAGTAGTTTTGGCTCTAACAGCACTCGAATTTTAGATTTTAAAAATACAAAGGGATTTCGCTCATATTGCAATAATCTTTTAAC
>NZ_JAAHHU010001145.1:0-1628 GCF_010672095.1 Moorena sp. SIO3I6
CTGGAGGACAACAACAACGGGTTGCTATTGCTCGGGCATTGATTACTCATCCTAGTTTGGTGATTTGTGATGAACCAGTGAGTATGCTGGATGCTAGTGTCCAAACTCAAGTATTAGAATTAATGTTAGAGTTGAAAGAAGCCTTTAATCTTACCTATTTGTTTATTACTCATGACCTCTGGGTAGCACGGTTTTTCTGTGATGGAATCGCCGTGATGAATAAAGGTCAGATTGTTGAAAAGAAACCAACTCATGACCTGTTTACTAATCCTGAGCATCCTTACACTAGAACCTTGCTAGAGGCAGCTCCGTTGTTAGATAAACAAAGGTGATTTGTAAGCTATCAGCTATCAGCATTCAGCATATGTGCTACGCACACGCTACGCGAACAGCATTCAGCATATGTGCTACGCACACGCTACGCGAACAGCATTCAGCTTATGCGCACGCTACTTGAGGTGCTTTGTGGCACAGGCTTCTAGCCTGTGACTTAACGGCTGACGGCTGATAGCTGACGGCACCTCAAGTAGCGTGCGCGTAGCGCATAAGCTGACGGCTGATAGCTGACCGATGCTTCACAGGCTGGAAGCCTGTTCCACAAAGCTGACCGCTGACGGCTGACCGCTGAGGGCTTACTGGATTTCAATAGTTTCAGCAGTGATAGCAGACTTACTGGAACCAGAACTCTGACCTTTAATCCGAACTTTTTGGTCAGGACTTAATTTTCCTGGGTCAACAGTTTCTCCTTGACGAGTGATTTTGGTATCGGAAAGAAGTTGTACACTATAGGAACCAGACTGAGTTTCTACCTTCAACTGTAGAGGGAAACTTTCCATAACTGCGACAATTTTACCTTCGATAATCATTTGTTCATCAGTTGAGGTAACTATTGGATTATTATCTGGATTATTACCCTGATTGTTTTCCGGTGAAACGTCTGGTTGGGGAGCGCTACAAGCAGAAAACAGCAGGCTTAATCCGATAAGACTGCTCAAAGCAAAAGATTTAAAAGGAATTTGTAGTTTAGTAGTCATCTGACGGTTTTGTCCTTTGTTAGTTGATTTGTAAGCAGTCAGCAGTCAGCAGTCAGCTTTGTGGAACAGGCTTCCAGCCTGTGAAGCATCGGTCAGCGGTCAGCTGATAACTGATAACTGAATGTTGATCACTGTTCGCGTAGCGTGCGCGTAGCGCATAAGCTGATAGCTGAAAGCTGATAGCTGATAACTGATAGCTGACGGCTGATTAGTCCCGGAGATATTAGAGATTTTTCCAAGCCGACATGTTATCAAACACAGACTTATTGATCCGGACAGCACTGTTAGGACAGCCACCATAGCCGTGAATTCCCACTGCATGGCGTTCACCATCTTGGAAGCGCCAGATGGGGCTACCACTTTGACCGCCATAGGTATCGAGCATATAGGAGAGCTTGCCACCACTGATGCTGGTAATTCGGCCAGCATTGAACCATTGTGTGCCAAATGGTTTGTCACCAGCGTAGCCAGAGTTATTTACCTGTAGATTTGTCAGTAACTCGTCGGATAGATTGATAAATCCGAACCAGCCGACTCGGTTCCCTAGGGTGTCATCCGGTAGAATAATTGCTCCGTAGTCGAAATCATCATCTT
>NZ_JAAHHU010001146.1:0-1627 GCF_010672095.1 Moorena sp. SIO3I6
CACCATCGCCAATTCTGCGATTGATATCTCCCTGGATCACCACAAAGTTACCGGTGACTAGTTTAGTAGACGCAGTTGCTTTCTGTTCCATAGCTTGTTCCCTTTTTGTTTGTAATTATCAACTTATATAAAGTTATAACCTAGTTGTTTGGAATCTTATCAGCTTTGGTGGGTAATGTCCCTTGAGGAATTACTGAATCAATCCCTAGTTATGATATGGAATGATTTCCAAGCGTCCCCACTCAGTTCAGTGTAAGATAACCTTTAAGCAGCGGTGCAACCCCGGCGCGAGGTTTCAACGCCCACGGGAATGCGCACCAAGAGAATTGACAAAAGCGTCAGCAACTTATGAGTGAATTCACCGAAGGGATGGCTATTAGTGTAGCAATGATTTCTCTATTAGCAACCATCCTAACTGCAATTTTAGGACGGGTTTTTTTACGATTAGTTCCGATTTTGATGGGGATAGGAGTCGGTGATCTGGTAACTTTACCCTTAGGAATGGTGGATTTTACACCTGTTAGTCAAGCTCCTTGGTTTCAAATTCCAGAATTTACCAGACCCAGTTTTAGTTTACCGGCAATTTTATTTATTGTACCCGTTGCGATCGCCCCTGCCATTGAACATATTGGCGATGTTTTAGCGATTAGTTCTGTGACTGGAAATAATTATCTTCGAGAACCCGGTTTACATCGCACCCTGTTAGGGGATGGGTTAGCAACAACATTGGCGGCTTTTGTTGGTGGCCCTCCCAACACCACCTATTCGGAAGTTACAGGGGCAGTTGCCTTAACAAAAACTTTTAATCCAGCGATTATGACCTGGGCAGCTATTATCGCTATTTTACTCTCTTTTTTAGGAAAGTTAGAAGCCCTTTTAAAAACCATTCCTGTGCCAGTCATGGGAGGAATTTTAATTGTTTTATTTGGTACAATTGTGGTAATTGGCATGAATAGTATTGTTCGCTCTAGCGCAGATTTATTACAACCCCGTAATCTTGTGATCGTTGCTGTAATTTTAATGCTAGGGGTAGGGGAAATGAGCGTCAAGGCAGGAGGGTTTGCCTTGGAAGCGATGCAGCGCGGTCTTGGGGAGGCAGTGCGGTCTTGGGGAGGCAGCGCGGTCTTGGGGGTCCCCCCCATGAGCGACTGCCGTGGTTCCCCCCATGAGCAACTGCCGTGGTTTCCCCCACTCGCTATTGCATCAAGACAGGGATTGGACTTTCTAGCATTCTTGGGGTGTTATTAAATGGGCTACTTCCATACAAGGAAGAACATCGTAGCTTGGATTGAGGTCTGTCAGGGGTGACAAGCAGCTCAGGATAATTACCCTTAATAAAAATCTCCCTATCTCCCTATCTCCCTATCTCCCTATCTCCCTATCTCCCTATCTCCCTATCTCCCCATCTCCCCATCTCCCCATCTCCCCACACCTCCCACCCTCTCCTGAATAATTATGGCTATTCAACCAGACTTGATATTACTGGGTCTGGGCTGTGGCCGAGAGAGCCGCACTGTGAGCAAAAAGGCACCTATAAATGACTAGGTGCCTTGAGCAGACCAAAAATTATCAACTATCAACAACTATTGAAGGAATCAGAAACAGTAGTACATGCTTGTCTCCTCGA
>NZ_JAAHHU010001147.1:0-1626 GCF_010672095.1 Moorena sp. SIO3I6
ATGTTTGCACCAAACAGCTAATATTCCCGAAGCTATGCCAAGCTAGAGGCAAATCATCGCGCAATCGAAAGTAAGCCGCTTCAACACCAGCAGACTTACCTGATCAGGGGAATCTAACCCGCAACTAGTCACGGTGACATTTCCCAAACCTCTCTATCGATTAGGTGTAGGCTTTTCGCCAACCCCAGCCATCGCTATTTCCTTACGGAAACGCTTCTGCGTTCGGGTATAAGGCAAGCTTTACTTATGACGGGATGCCCCAGCCAAATTTCTGATTTTGATTGCTCTATCCACAGGAGGTTTGATGTCTACTGTCGTTAACCGGTGCATTTTCGCCTTTGGTCATCAACTTTAATAGACTTTAATTCACCATTACTTGCTCGTCTATTATAACTGATTAGACAAAAAGTGAGAAGAATTAGACAAAAAATAAGCAGAACTGTCACGCTGTGTTCAATTCCACGCACAACTTAGTACATATGTACTAATGCAGCCGGTCATTAATCCTGCCCGCTCATTATGAGGGGCTGTAAGCCCTACGTAAGCGTCCGCACATGGGTTACCCCATCTCACGAGCTTCCCAACGTGTAAAGATGGGTCGCTGATGAAAGTGGAAGCTAATTTGGCACCAAATTCAAGTGTCTCAAGGAAAAGCTATAAGGAAAACCTATGTTGAATTATACAGAAAAGCTAAATCCCTGGATCATTGTCCTTTTGCAACCCAAGCTCAGCAATATCACCGTTGGCCGATTTCGACGGCGCGGCAATGCTGAAGAACATCTACGGGTTTTAAAGCAGATGATGCCTGAGGCAAAATTTTCCATTATGTTTGATGTGGAGACTATTAGGGAGGATTGTGTTAACTAGTGGCTAAAGTGAGTCATTAGTCATTACTCATCTGTCGTAAGCATTCAGCCGTCAGCCTAATGCCGTCAGCTTATTTTATTCAAAAGCTGTTCGGTGTAGCCTGCCCTATGGGCATAAACTGTTCCGGTAGCGTGGCGACAGGCCTTTCGCTGATACGCGACACGCTGATAGCTGATAGCTTACCATCTGTCATCAGCAACTACCGTTACTAATGTGTGTGTGTTTTTCACTAAGGACTAATAGAACTCTGGTGAAAATCATGGCTCTACTCCTTGTCAGGTCTAAGCTAAACGTTAATTTTCCCAGAGATCTAATCACTAATGACTAATGACTTTTTTAGTAGGATTAGTTAACCGTTCAAGTCAAACCCCTAAAAGAAATTCGGTTGATGGCGAATTAGGTTGAGAAATTCCTCACGAGTTTTTTGATCCTCTTGAAAAATCCCGACCATCGCACTGGTGCCAGTCCAAGACCCTGGTTTTTGCACACCCCGCATCACCATGGACATATGGGTAGCTTCCATCACCACAGCCACACCCTTGGGATCTAGGACAGCTTGAATGGCTTCGGCAATCTGGCGAGTCAGCCGTTCCTGAACTTGCAGTCGCCGTGCATACATCTCGACCACACGAGCTATTTTACTGAGTCCTACCACTTTTTGGTTAGGGATATAGGCGACGTGAGCCTTACCCATAAATGGCAACATGTGGTGTTCACAGAGGCTAAAGAAATTGATATCCCGCACGAGTACCATTTCAT
>NZ_JAAHHU010001148.1:0-1626 GCF_010672095.1 Moorena sp. SIO3I6
TCGATCGCAATCATCTGTCTGGTTGTCACTTCCTCTTTGTTGACCCGGATTGGCGACCAGTAATTGAACGCAATGGTTTTAAGGGCTGGCTACATCACAGCTATATTTGGCAAAACCAAGGATTTAGGAGTTTTGAGGATTACCTAAAGGTCTTTAATGCCAATCAACGCCGCAATATTAAACGAGAACGTAAGGCTGTAGCCAAAGCAGGTCTAACCCTGAAAATCTTAACGGGGGATGAGATTCAAAAATCCTTGTTTCCCTTAATCTACAGCTTCTACAGCAGCACCTGCGATAAATTTATGTGGGGTAGCAAATATCTCACGCGCCAGTTTTTTAAACAGTTGTATCCTAACTACCGTCAGCGAGTGGTACTAATGGCTGCTTATCGGGAGGAGGATGACCAAAAACCAGTGGGAATGTCCTTTTGTATCAATAAGGGCAATCATTTGTATGGTCGTTATTGGGGCTGTTTTGAAGAATTTGACTGCCTACATTTTGAAGCCTGTTACTATGCACCGATTGACTGGGCAATCGACCAGGGCATCACCATGTTTGACCCTGGTGCTGGTGGGCGTCACAAGAAGCGTCGTGGCTTCCCAGCAACTGCTAACCATAGTGTTCACCGATTCTATGATAAACGCTTTGACCGGATTTTTCAAAACTATATCGATGAGGTTAACGTCATGGAACTTGAGGAAATTGAGGCTATTAATCAAGATTTGCCCTTTACCAAGCGCGAGATTACGTTTGAGATTCCGGATTGATGAGCAGTTGAGGAGTATTTTGAATAAACGTGGCTTTTGCACAAAGCACAGATTGGCCTTGGCCTATTGGCCACGCTACGCGAATGGCCACGCTACGCGATCAGATTTCCCGGATCTGACTTGAGATCAGGTCTTTACATAAGGTCATTAGGTGTGCTAATATTACCAATTCCTAGCATACAAATCAGGTATTGCTCAGCCCAACTACAACAATAATGAGTAATTTTCGCCAATGCTCACCCTATGACCTGCTAGCCCTGGCTGTCGATGAAGCGTCGGAGGGAAGACACGCAGCTGCATTGCGTTATATGACCATGGCGGTAGAGCGTTCTAAGCTTCCAGAATACGCTAGTGACGCTCAAACCTTTATTCGGTTGCACAAAGCCACAGGGACTTTAGTACAAAGCTGCCTATCCAGCCCTGAGGAAGAAAATCCAGCTAGGCTTTACTTTATCTTAGACAAGGGACGCAATGCGATTCGGATCGGTTACACTACTAACCCCAATGGTAATATTAGAGGGCTTGAAACTAAGAGTGTAACGACTTTAGAACTAATAAAAATTATCCCAGGTAGTGCTAAGATGGAAACCGAATTTCACAGGAAATTCCAACATCTTAGGATTTCTGGGGAATGGTTTGATGCGACTCCAGAAGTAATGAGATATATCTCATCTCTTTGAGTTAGTAATCTATCAGCTATCAGCTAATAGCTGATAGCTGATAGCTAAATACTTAGGAAAAACCTTGGTAGAAAAAGTAGGTAACCATCGGCACAACTGTAGCAACAACCAAGATCACTACAACCCAAAGGGTAGCATTGCTCTCTTGAGTTTCTTCTGCACTCTTAAAGTTGCCAGCA
>NZ_JAAHHU010001149.1:0-1624 GCF_010672095.1 Moorena sp. SIO3I6
ATAGATTTCATTTGGTGTAAAAAATGATCCTTTTGAGCAACCATCTCTGAATAGGTTTTACCCTCTTCATAATTTGGCATCTGGACAATGAAAATACCATCTTCCTTGAGAAGAGATGCCCCATGGCTCATGGTAGCCACTGGATCAGGTAGATGCTCCAGGACATCGTAGAGTACGATAGCATCAAAACATTCAGGTTCTAGTTGCTGATCCTCGATAGGTCCTGACAAAATGGGCATATTGAATGTGTGTTGGGCAAATTCCACCACCCAAGGGCTAAGCTCTAGACCCATAGCATCAAAACCTGCCCAACCCATCATGGCCACAAAGCCACCATGAGCACAACCTAACTCAAGCACTTTGGCTGGTGGTAGTTTATAAGCCATCAGTGTACGCAACCAGTGGAGGCATCGCTCTGGTAAATCTTGACGGGCTCGTTGACGAATATCAGGAAAACGATAATGCTCGGTCTGATAAGACAACCAGTATTCTTTACCGTAGAAGTCATGGTTATCATCCTGTACACGGAGCTGCTCAGACCTCAAACCAGTTTTTGACACTAGAGTGCCACATTCAGAGCACGCCAAGTAGTCAGGGGAAAATTCAGTTAGCTCAGTATTTCCACACCAACAGATATCTCTAAAGGTTTGTGTCATCTTGTTGTTACACCCAGGTGTTGATAAATTAGCTCGAACTTACGTCTGATTACAAGTCCGGATTGAAAACCCTTTTTTTAATTCAGTCCCCAGAGAGGGAATAAAAATAAAGGGTCTTAAGAATTAAGACTTGGAAAACTGGGCAGTTATCTACAACAGGTTAATGTTTTGTAGTACCGTCAAACCTATCAACGCTAATCCCCCACCACCCATGACAATTCTGACCCTGCGGAGAACCTGAGGCTTCATATAGCCCAGATAGCCAACCATCCCTAACATTAGTGCAATGGACAACAAACTACCGCCAAGACTAAAGAATAGATTTCCTTGGACAGGAGAAACGAATGAGGATAGTTTTACTAGAGTTTTTTCAGCATACATGGCGGTAGATAGCAGTAGTAAGTTGATCCCTAAAATTAGACTAACTACTGGAACTAACAGGGGTTTTAGTCGAAACCAGCCTGACCGCAATTTCCAGAATTTACTGGACTCCATTGCCGCTAGATTTGACCCCGCTTCTTGAAGTTCCCGCTGTTTTTGCTGAAGTTGAGCCTCTGCGTACCTCAATTGCTCTTCGAGACCCCCTGACTGAAGCTGAGTTGGCTGAACTTGAATTATGGAGGGACTTGGGGGTAGCTGTTGTTGGATTTTAGCCTGTAACTTCCTGAATTCTCCCCAAAGGGGGGAACCTATACCAGTAGTCTCATTTTTGATTGTCTTAGCAGTTTCGACCAGAACCTCTGCCACAGTATCGGCCATCTTTGACCAGGAAAATTTATTCGCGTGTTCAAACCCATCAGCAATCAACTGGTTACGAACCTCTGGGTTTTGAACTTTGTACAGCGCATCAATCAGCTCGTAAACATTAGATTGATCCACATACAATGCTGCTTCCCCAGCTGCTTCAGGAAGAGAGGAGTGACGACAGGTAATTACAGGGCAACCACAAACCATTGCTTCGGTAACTG
>NZ_JAAHHU010000115.1:0-19550 GCF_010672095.1 Moorena sp. SIO3I6
ATCAAGAGAGATTGCCAGAACTCAAAGCAGCAATTGCTGACCTTGACCCCCAACCTATCCTCCTAGGGGGCGAAGCTGGAGTGGTAGAAGTGGCACGCTATGGTGATGCCGAAGCTGTAGTTACTGGCATTGTCGGCTGTGCGGGTTTGTTGCCTACTATTGCTGCTATTGAAGCGGGTAAAGACATTGCTTTAGCGAATAAAGAAACTCTAATTGCAGGTGGTCCAGTGGTACTACCCTTAGTGGAAAAACATGGTATTAAGCTGCTACCAGCTGACTCAGAACATTCGGCAATTTTTCAGTGTCTTCAGGGAGTTCCAGCAGGGGGATTGCGGCGGATTATCCTAACCGCATCCGGGGGGGCTTTCCGAGATTGGTCCGTAGACAAGTTAGCTTCAGTGAAGGTGGCTGATGCCCTCAAGCATCCCAACTGGTCCATGGGACGTAAAATTACTGTAGACTCTGCCACCCTGATGAATAAGGGATTGGAAGTGATTGAGGCTCACTTCCTGTTTGGCATGGATTATGACCACATCGACATTGTGATTCATCCCCAGAGTATTATTCACTCCTTGATTGAACTACAAGATACTTCAGTATTAGCTCAGTTAGGTTGGCCAGATATGCGCTTACCTTTACTCTATTCCCTGTCATGGCCGGAGCGGATCTATACCGATTGGGAACCACTAGATTTGGTGAAAGCTGGTAATTTGACTTTTAGGGAACCGGATCATCAGAAATATCCCTGTATGAACATCGCTGATGCCGCTGGTCGGGCTGGGGGGTCGATGCCAGCGGTATTGAATGCAGCGAATGAACAGGCAGTTGCCCTATTCCTAGAGGAGAAAATTGGTTATTTGGATATTGCTCGTTGTATTGAATCTGTATGCGATCGCCACCAAGCTGATAACTGTTCCAATCCTTCCTTAGACGATATCTTGGCAGCAGATCAATGGGCAAGACAGGAAGTTTTAGCTGCTAGTAAGTTGCTCCGGGATTCGATCACTTTCCCACAGCCTGTCCCTTCAACAAGTTGATTAGGTTCAAGACCTGCTCAAAAATCTAAAAAACGTTTTGGGAACAGTCGCGCATAGCCCCGACGCCAAGGGCTAGCTAAGTCGGGGTAGTTTACTAGGGGACGCGCAAGTCGAAAGCCCCGCGTTTTTAAACCGGGGATGAAGACACGAGCGCGACTTTAGTCGCCGAGTTGACAATACTTTAGCGCTATAGTATAATTCAAGCATAGGGTACAGGCTGAAAAACCGTTCGCGTAGCGTCGCCTTTGGCGATGGCTGAGCCGGGAGAGAGACCCGTAACTTATTGACCTTAAAGTAGTAATGCCCGGAGGGTAGGGAAAGTCCTCCTTAAAAACCCAACCATCAACTAAAAATTGGTGTGTGAACCCAGCAAGATAACACTTTGAAAAAAAATGGTACGGCGGGGCACGCCGAAACCAAGTGAAACAGGGAAGCAACGGACTTTATAAGGCACTTCTCAAAAAGTAACTAAACGCCTAAGGAGACCAGCCCGCTGGGTATGCACGTAAACTGAACTAGAATCTTGGTCTTGACGGGATATTGGTTTAGGTATTGCCGCAAGGATACGGAGGTTCAAGGCCGGTCGTAGATCTAGGAATCCCCGCGTCTTTAGACCGGGGAGTGTCAAGCTATGTGCTTGCCTTAAACTTGTGAGTGGACAATAAAAGAAGTTGGAGAGCTACTTATGGACGCCGCTGCACTCTGGCAACGCTATCAGGATTGGCTTTATTACCACGAAGGATTAGAGATTTACCTCGATATCAGCCGTATGGGGTTTGATGATGCCTTTGTGGAGGCGATGCTGCCTAAGTTTGAAAAGGCATTTAAGGATATGGATGCCTTAGTCAACGGTGCGATCGCAAACCCTGATGAAAACCGCATGGTCGGTCACTACTGGCTAAGAGACCCGGACTTAGCCCCAACTCCAGAACTCCAACAAGACATTGTCAACACTCTCGAAAAGATTGAAACCTTTACCCAAAATGTCCACACGGGTGCCATCCATCCCCCTAGGGCACCAAAATTTACTGATGTTCTTTCCATTGGTATTGGGGGTTCTGCCCTTGGTCCTGAGTTTGTCGCTGAAGCCCTTGCGCTAGACTCTCCTCCTTTAGCTATTCACTTTATTGACAATACTGACCCAGCTGGCATTGATACTGTCCTGACCCGACTCCAAGACCGATTGTCTAGCACTCTGGTATTAGTCATCTCCAAATCTGGGGGAACACCAGAAACTCGTAACGGCATGGTGGAAGTTAAAACAGCCTACGAGTCTCAGAATCTAGACTTTGCTTCCCAAGCTGTGGCCATTACGGGTGTTGGCAGCAAACTAGATCAATTGGCGAAATCCGAAGGTTGGCTAGCCACCTTTCCCATGTACGATTGGGTAGGAGGACGTACCTCTGAAATGTCAGCCGTAGGACTACTTCCAGCTTCACTACAAGGGATTGATATCCGTCAGATGCTGGCTGGTGCTAAAGATATGGATAGCGCTACCGGTAGCCCCCAGCTCAAAAGCAATCCAGCCGCCTTACTTGCCCTATGCTGGTACTTTGCTGGCAATGGCAAGGGGGAGAAAGATATGGTCATGTTGCCTTACAAAGACAGTCTATTGCTATTCTCCCGCTACTTACAGCAGCTGGTAATGGAATCTCTAGGTAAGGAAAAAGACCTAGATGGCAATACGGTTTATCAGGGCATTGCAGTTTATGGTAACAAAGGCTCAACGGATCAACATGCCTACGTACAGCAACTTCGCGAAGGTGTTCCCAATTTCTTTGTCACGTTCATTGAAGTCTTAGAAGACCGACAAGGGAAGTCTCCAGAAGTAGAACCTGGTGTAACTACGGGAGACTATCTATCAGGTTTATTACAAGGTACTCGGCAAGCGTTGTATGAAAATCAACGGGATTCCATTACCGTAAGCATTCGTCAGGTCAATGCTAGAACCGTGGGGGCATTGATTGCCCTGTATGAACGTGCTGTTGGTCTTTATGCATCCTTGGTAAATATCAATGCCTATCACCAACCTGGGGTAGAAGCGGGTAAAAAAGCCGCCGCTGCCATTCTAGATTTACAGAAAAAGGTGATGGAGGTACTACACCAGGAAAGTGCTGCCATATCTGTTTCGGAGTTAGCTGAGAAAGTGGGAGCCCCTGACCAAATTGAAGGGATTTACAAATTGCTGCGTCATCTGGCTTATAACCAGCGGGGTATTGTCTTAGAAGGGAATCTGGGGCAGCCAAGTAGTCTAAAAGTTTCTGCTGTATAAGCTAATAGATATTTCACCTTTTTTGTTGACAGTTGACCGGAACCGCTATCCTTACCCGTTATTCAGGACGGGGAAGGATAGCGGGCTACCGCTAGGGAGCAACCTTAGGTTGCCTCCGGTCGCTTTTGGTTTTGGATGTACTCCTTAAGCACCTCAAGGGGTACCCCTCCGACAGAAATGCAAAAGTAGCTTGGGCTCCATAACCCATCTAAGGATGGCTTCTTGTGTCCAGCTTGGTTGTACTTTCGACGCTTACTCACCTTTGAGAGACGTTAGGCTTCTCTAGTCAACCCAAGAAACTTGCTAGAATAGAAAGCTTGACGCTCCCCACCCTTTAGAGGGATGGGGATTCCTAGATCGACGAATCACCTTAAACCGCCGAGTTCCCATTTTGACGCCGTCAAAGACAGGACAGTAATTAACCAAAAATCCGTGAGCTTACTACCAAATTTCCAGTCAATTCACGACAGACCTAGAGGGCAATTCTCCCTAGGCGTTCGGATACTTGTTTGAGAGTGCCGAAGATTCTGTTTCCCTCTCTTTCTCCATGTTCCGGTGCGCCCCACCGTACATTTTCTTGAAAAGGTTTGCTTTACTAGGTTCACACGCCAATTGTTAGTTGACGATTGGGTTTTTAAAGAGGATTTTCCCTGGCCTCGGAGCATTACTACTTTTTAGGCGGTCGAGCGTGGACTCCACGGATTTATATTGTCTCGTCCTAACGGTTTTTCAGCCTGTACTCTACTTTAGGATACACGACCCAGAACGAAAATTCCGGATACCACAAAAATTAATTTGGTCAACTCCGTACCTACGTTGACCCACCTTACATCCCCACCTTAAGAAGGATGGGGTATTACGGCGCTCCATGAAATAATAAATTATATCTAAAATGTAACGTTTTTTACACCCAAAAATGTAACGTTTTTTAAAATTTTGGTTACAATGCTGGCCATAAAGGTAGCTTAATTAAAGAGGTCAGAGGTGCAATGGCTCAGTCTGATGTAGTAACTGTCGGTCAATACCTTACTCAACGGCTGCAAGCCGCTGGTGTCAAGCATATTTTTGGCGTAGTGGGAGATTACGTCCTGGGTCTGATGGATGTCTTGCTAGAGAGTTCTGTAGAGTTAATCTACACCTGTAACGAACTCAATGCCGGATATGCAGCTGATGCCTATGCCCGCCTTAATGGTGTTGCTGGGTTGTGCGTTACCTATAATGTTGGTGGACTTAGTCTAGTGAATGCGGTGGCGGGTGCCTACGCTGAGCTAGTCCCCCTGATCGTGATTAGTGGAGCACCTAACAGTTCCCAGCGGCAGCAAAAGTTACTGCTACATCACACTGCTGGTAATTACAATCTACAGCTGGAAATTTTTGAAAAAATTACAGTGGCAGCCGTGAGGCTTACCAGCCCTAGTCAAGCGGCAAGGCAAATCGACCAGACTATTGCTGCTTGTTTGCGCCACCGGAGACCTGTATACATTGAAATTCCCTCAGACATAGTCAATCAACCTTGTCCTGTTACTGGGGAACGTGACTTACCAGAAACCCCAATTATGGATATCAACGCTTTATCAGAGGCAGTTGAAGAGGCTGTAAGTTTGCTAGAGCAATCCCAGCATCCCGTTATTATAGCTGGGGTTGAACTCCACCGCTACGGTATAGCAGACCAACTTACCCACCTGCTGGAGGAGACGGGATATCCCTTCGCTACCACTCTGTTAGGCAAGTCAATCCTCTCGGAAAGCCACCCACAATTCATTGGTAGCTATGCAGGAGCGTTCAGTCAGGAGTATGTACGCCAACGAGTTGAAACAGCCGACTGTATTTTATGCCTGGGTGCCTTCATGTCAGACATTAATCTGGGTGCTTTCACTGCCCAACTGCCCGAAGAGCGATTAATCAACGCTAATTCTGACAAAGTCAAAATCAAACACCACTTCTATTCTCCAGTGTATCTACCGGATTTCATGGCTGGTTTAACTGCCAAACTTCAGAAGAAAAAATCTGATGTCTTGGATATCAAGCCAGCTATAGAGTCTTTGTCTAAACGCTTTGAGTCACAACCTGAGCAAAAGCTAACCAACGCCAGATTCTATGAGCGGATGACTCACTTTATTGATGATGAGTCAATCGTGATTGCTGAAACTGGTGATGCTTTAATTGCTACCGTTGATTTGGTACTCCAAGGAGACAGCGACTACATTGGACAGGCCCTTTACACATCTATTGGCTTCTCAGTTCCTGCCTGCCTAGGAGTCGGTTTGGCTGTTCCTAACCGTAGACCGATTGTGTTTGTCGGTGATGGTGCCTTCCAGATGACCTGTCAGGAACTTTCTACGATTATTAGGCATCAACTTAACCCGATTATCTTCTTAATTAATAATGACGGGTACACTATTGAGCGGGCTATCCATGAAGGCTCGTACAACAATATTCAACCTTGGAAATATCATCAGTTACCCAAGGTTTTTGGCAATAGCTGGAGTTGCCAAGTGCGTACTGAAGGTGAGTTAGAACAAGCCTTAGAACAGGCAAAAGTTAACCATAATACTGTCTCCTTTATCGAAGTTCATTTAGATCGCCTCGATTGCTCTGATGGTGTCAAGCGCTTGGGGAAAGCCTTAAGTGCTATGCAAGGATTATCAGACTAGTAGCTGCTCTAGGCCAGAGGGGGGCTGACTGACTAATTAATCACAAGGGTGCTTCTTTCAGCAAGCCTAAGCTATGTTGTTGTCTAGGTATCTATATTAATTTTACCAGGCAACTCCTATCTCCAGACAGTTCTGATTGAGCTGGCGTCGCCTTTCGGCGACGCTACGCGAACGAAGTATTTTTGGTAACCAATTGAGCACCAGATGACCTAGCTTAAGAGTAGGTTTGTTCTAAATGTCAGTACTATAGTTATCCCATGCCATTGATTATTCTGGTTGCAGATGACGACCTGGGCACTCGTCTGTCTGTAAGCGATTATCTGGAAATGTCAGGTTATTCAGTTATTACTGCTGAAAATGGTCAGCAAGCGCTGTCTATGATTGAGACTTATCACCCTCACCTTCTGGTTACAGATATTAATATGCCGCGAATAGATGGCTATGAACTGGTGAGAAAAGTGCGTCAGAAGCCCCCATTGCGGTTGTTACCTGTTGTATTTTTAACCGAACTCAATAGCACCAATCAACGCATCAAGGGTTATCAGTCGGGGTGTGATGTCTACCTACCTAAGCCCTTTGAGATGCAAGAATTAGGTGCAGTCATTCAAAGTTTGCTAGTGCGATCGCAAATGATTCATACGGAGTTACGATTCTCATCACCACAGACTACAAAAGAGCCGGTTGATAAACCGGCATCTAGATCAATCAACTCCGTAGAGATTAATCATCAATCAGGGAATAATACCCAAGCTCATGCTCTACAGCTGACCGAGCGGGAACAGCAAGTATTGAATTTACTGGCTACAGGTTTATCCAATGTCGAAATTGGTAACCAACTACACCTGAGTCCCAGGACAATCGAGAAGTACGTTAGTCGTCTGTTCAGAAAAACTGATACGAGTAACCGAGCCGAACTCTTACGATTTGCCTTAGAACACCATTTAATCAAATGAATTCATCCAGTTAACCGCCAATGGCATAAAAGCTAAGTTCACCATTGGCAATTAGTAGTAGTTGGCAGTTTTTAGTTTTGCCTAGTCTTGGTGTAATTGTCAACAACGTGTTCCAGCAGACCTTCGCAAGCGTCTAGCAGTAAATCAATCACCTTATTAAAACCCTCTGGTCCACCGTAGTATGGATCGGGGACTGAGCGCTCGGTGTGATGACGGGCAAAATCACACATTAGCCTTACTTTATCTTTATACTTCCCAGCTGGATCAAGAGAGATAATATCTTCGTAGTTTTGCTGATCCATAGCTAAAATCAGGTCAAATTCTTCCAAGTCAGACCGATTAAACTGCCGTGCTTTCCCCTGGAGTACAATCCCCCGACGTTTGGCAGCTGCTGTCATACGCCGATCCGGGGGAGAGCCAATATGATAACTGGAAGTACCAGCGGAATCGCCGACAATTTGGTCAGAAAGATTTGCTTGTGCTATCAAGTGATTCATGATGTTCTCAGCTGAGGGAGAACGGCAGATATTACCAAGGCAGACAAAGAGTAACTTGCAGGGCATGGGTATATTATTTGGTCAACTACGAGCTGCGCCGTGTTAAGTTTAGCAACGAAATTGCTCTATGGGATAGTTGAACCCATGTGGTGGGATGTCGCTTCATGGTTCAATGTCTAGCAACGCAGTGATTTAAAGACACCAACTTGTAAAGGGATACCTCCTAATTTAACGGTTATGCAAGGAAGAGATTTACTATTTAAGTCGCGCCGTAGCCTTTACCGCAAGCGCCGCCGACGGTTTAACCTACTGACGATGCTCGCAGGGATAGTTCTAAGTTTGATGATTGTGGAATTGTTGGCTCGTTTATTAGTGGCTGCGGTCGGCAAAATTAATGAGATAGCTACCTACAAGGGGGCACCCAGAGATTTCACTGTTTACCGTCCCAAGTTCCTTGACCAGACACAGCAGCTTTATGATGGATTACCAGACCTTGGTGATCTAGCTGTCCAACGGGATCTAGCTGTAGGTTACAGTTTATTAGGGAAGCAACAGAGTGATTTCTGGCGCATTAATGAGCAGGGTTTCCGGGACGACGACCCCGTTCCCTTGGTCAAACCCAAAAATGAAATTCGGATTTTTTTGTTAGGTGGCTCGACAGCCTTCGGTCAAGGGAATGCCAATAATCAAGTTACCATAGCCAGCTACTTAGAAGCTCGTCTCAATCAACGGATAAAACAGCAAAGGCGTTCCCCACAGAAATACCGGCCAATGACCTTACCCCCCTCTGAACCGGAATTAAAGCAAGCACTTGCTCTGCCGCCAAAGATTCGAAATGGTAAGTATCGTGTCATCAACGCCGCAGTACCAGGGTATACCTCTGGCAATGCACTAGCTCAGTTAGCTCTCAAAATTTTACCTTACAGCCCAGACGCAGTAATAGTGTTGGGTGGATACACAGATTTGATCACCCCCAGTGACCAAAATTTAACAGATATTCCTAACACAGAAGCCTTCTTACAAAATGCGACTGGGCATTTTTGGACTCATCTCACCCAGCAGTTGAAGCATTTAGTTACAAAAACTTATCTCGCTAAAGCAATCACATACTGGGTCTTTGATCCTCAGCCGTCAGTGAGTCAGCGGTCTCTAGTGGTGAGGGGGGAGGTTATGCCACTGAAGAAGTATCTTCCTCAGAAATCCGATGAACTGGAACGTCGATTGACGCGCTATCGCAATAACCTCAGACATATGCTGCGTTTAACAGCAGGACAGGGAATTCCTTTACTAGTTGCTGTCCAACCAGAAATAACTGGTCGTGGCAACAAAACGATCAAACCAGCAGAAAAGGAAATTTTGCAGCAGTTAGGAAAAGTTTACCAAAAACAAGTGCAAGCCAATTATCCCAAATTGGTGGTAGCGGGTCAGCAACTGGAGAAAGGCTTTCCCAAAAATATCAAGGTTCTCAACTTGTACACAATTTATCAAAACTTTCCCGAACTCGCCTTTAATGATGCCATTCACTTGACAGAAGCAGCCAATATAGAGGTGGCTAAGAGCTTATATTATGGACTTACGTCACTGCCAAAGCTACAGGTAGCTTCGTTTTACTCAAATATTGATAAATAGTCAGGCATTAATGGGATATTCGGCATGAGGTTTGGAACCATTGAGAATGATTAATTTCCTCATGCCTCTAGTTTTTTCCTACGGAATCCCGAGCGGGGATTGACCGATCAGGTTATAAACCTGGCAAATTTAACCCACTGGTAAGTTGTTCCATGCGTTCCCGCATAGTGGCTGTGGAGGTCTCATAGGCATTTTTCATGGCTGCTAACACCAGTTCAGATAAAACCTCAGCTCCTTGATTGATAGCATCCTCAGAAATCTCTACACGTAGGGGTTCCTGATTGCCACTGAGAAACACCTTCACCTTACCGTCTTCCCCTGATGTTCCCTCAATTTCCATTTGCTCCAACTGATCCTGGAGCTCTTTGGCACCCTTTTGAACTTCTTGAGCTTTTTTGAACGCTTCGGCTAGTTCTTTCATCTTGCCGAGACCGAGACCAAATCCTTTTCCTTTGTCTTGTGTCATAAAAAATCCCAGTTAAGTTTAGAAACCCCATGTCTAATGACCGGGGATGAAAAACAAACATCAAGCGCGGTTTGAACCGCTGCCCAAGTCGGCACGAAGTCCAGTCCATGGGCAACGGGTGCGCTGACATTAGAAATCCTGTGCTGATTTACCTTTATCTATTGTGTATCTATCGTGTATCTATTGTGGTGCTATTGGAATTTTCCTCACCTTAACAGCAATAGGAAATAGGGGAATAAATTCCCGGTGTCGTTATTCATACATGGGCTGAAGCGATATAGTTAACTTCCTGCCGTTCTTTTCTAGTTTAGCCAAGCACAAATATAAACTAAAAATTGATCATGTTGGTGATCAGCTTGGTGATCAGCTTGGTGATCAGCTTTGAACTGATTCCCCAACAGGATCGGTTTTGGGATATCCACTGGAACCATAGCAGGGGATAAATCCCCTCGCTAGTTTTTATCCCTGCTCTAAAGACATAGGGCTTTCAACTGCTAGTTTTTTGGTAAAATCACCTAAAATCCTCACTTCAGGCTCTAACCACAGTGACCAGTGCTTTTCTACTTGCTCCTGTATATGGTGGATCATGCGGAAGATATCGCTAGCCTTAGCATCACCACAGTTCAGTATAAAGTTGGCATGGCGTTCAGCTATTCTAGCACCACCAATTTGGTAGCCTTTTAGACCAATTTGTTCAATTAGCCAACCAGCAGCATAGGGGTCAGGGTTGCGGAACACACTGCCACAGCTAGGTAGGTGGTAAGGTTGGGTAGTGTGTCGTCTTGCCAAATGCTCCGATGTCAGTGAGCGCACCTGTTTTGGGTCAGCACCTGGTTTTAACTGAAATGTGGCCTGGGTGACTATGCGATCGCTACCTTGAAGGATTGAGGTGCGATAGCTAAAGCCTAGGTCTTCGCTACTGAGTTGCGCCATTGAGCCATCAGGAGATAGAACATCTGTATTAAACAGAAGATCAGCTGTGGAACTTTTGTGGGCACCAGCATTCATCACCACAGCACCACCAACAGTTCCAGGTATGCCCACAGCCCACTCTAGCCCTTCCCAGCCTCGTTTGGCAGCCTGCCATGCTAGACTGGCAATCGGTACACCAGCACTGGCGGTAATTCTGCCTGTATCTGCATCAAAGTGAGTATGGCGCAGATAGCGAGTACAAATTACCAAACCCGGCAAACCGATATCGCTGACTAGAAGGTTGGAACCCGCCCCTAACAGGGTTAGGGGTAATTTTTGGGAGTGAGCCCACTGGAAACTAGCTTGTAGGTCTTCTAGGCTCCGAGGGGCGACGTACCACTGAGCTGGACCTCCCACACGAAATGAGGTGAGTTTGGCTAAGGATACCTGGGACTGAAGTGGACAATTGGTTCCTGGAATATACAACTGTAACTGGGAAGGAGTTTTTTTCTGGGTTAGCACGCTAGTTATCATCAGGAAAATCAGGGTAGAGATTCGGATCTACACGCAATGAGAATAATGCCGATCCGTTTTTGGCAGTGAAATTGGCTGAAGTTGCTAGGGGGTAGAATACCTAGAAGAGTTTGTGGAAAGTTGATTCACGAATATCATCGAGACTTGAGATCATACTGACCTTCTCTTACGGTCTATAGTTAAAATTCCCTAGCTTGATTCACAATTATTGATGCTTTCGGGCTAAACTTTGGTTAACTAAGCCGTCATGCTGTTGGTAAAACCCCATTACCTTAGGAATAATCTGATTCAGATTACCGGCTCCCAAAAATAGGGCTAAGTCCCCAGGACAGAGAATTTGGTTCAGAAACTCTACCACTGATTCGAGAGTTGGTTTGTAATGTACATCCTTATGGTTAGATGCGATCGCCTGATAAAGGTTTTCCCCACTAATTTCTCCTAAATCTGGTTCCCCAGCACTGTATATATCACTGATAACCACCAAGTCAGCGTTACTAAAGGAAACACTAAACTCGGGGAGAAACCTCAGGGTACGACTATATCGGTGGGGTTGGAAAATTGCAATTATTCGCTGATCAGCGTTGACCTGGATTCTTGCGGCAGCTAGGGTTGCCTTAATTTCACTGGGGTGGTGAGCATAGTCATCCACAAAACTAATATCATTGCACCTGCCCCGCAGCTCAAATCGGCGTTTGGCTCCCTCAAAGCTAGCGATCCCCAAGGCAATTGCCTCAAACTCCAACCCCAAATTTCGTCCTACTGCTACTGCGGCTAGGGCATTGCTGAGATTATGTTTGCCTAGCAATTTCAGCTCCAACCGACCTAAAACCTGATTGCCTTCCCAAACTCTGGCGGTAGTGCCATTAGCTTCATAAGTTACATCATCAACGCTATAGTCGGCCCCCATATCTCGCCGTAGACTATAGCTGATATTCGGTTTTAGTTGCGATCGCACTGTCTCGCAATCAATACATCCCACTAACTTCTTACAGCGCTTGGCGAAAGCCTGGAATATTTCAACAACCTCCTCTAACTTCTGGTAATGGTCTGGATGATCCAGCTCAATATTGGTTACTACACCAATCTCGGCGGAGAGCTTAACCAACGAACCATCGGATTCATCAGCCTCAGCAACCAGTAATGGTCCATTTCCCAGCCTGGCATTACCACCGATAGCATCCACCTCACCACCGATAATCATGGTGGGGTCACAACCGGCTTGCCACAATAGATACCCGATCAAACTACTGGTTGTAGTTTTCCCATGAGTTCCAGCGACTGCTATACTGTAATAGTCTTCAATCAACGCCGCTAGTAAATCTGAGCGATGGAAAATTGGGCAACCTAGCTTTTTTGCTGCCTGGTACTCAGAGTTCAATGGGTTAATTGCTGTGGAACAGATAACTTGAGGCAAGCCTAAACAGGGGTCAGCTACAGATATAGTCGGACTTGATTGTGAGATTTCTGTGAGCGCTTTTGGATTCAAACTCGTGCTAACCCTTTTAGCTGCTACGTCTTCACAAGCTGGTGCGTTCCTGGATTGGAAAAATTCTAAGTTGGCGGCACACTGCTGTTTGAAGATATGAGCACCTACTGCTTGCAAACTTTGCGTGATATGCGTTGTCCGAGTATCTGAGCCGGATACTCGGAATTGGCGTTTTGCTAGGATGTAGGCAAGAGCTGACATCCCAATTCCGCCAATACCAATGAAATGAAATGGTTTATTACTGAAATCAACAGTCTTTGGCATTTTAACTCCTTACACACCACACCGCACACGCCTAATTTGCCAATAACACGCGCTATCATATCAGGAAAAATAGAGATCGAGGAATAATTTTTGATAAATAAGTACATCTGTACTGTCAAACAGGACAATAATACCTTAAGTTTGATAACGTAACTGTTACATAACTGATTTTTGAGTACCTAGATTATTGTCGTATATATTACACGTCAACCAGACTTCTCAATCCGGAAAAACGTCCCAAGACCCATAAACACCCATAAAATAGCAGTAAAGCAGAGCTAGTGGTAATTTTTTGACTTATCTCTATCACTGCCTCCTTTGGGGGTAATGGACCTACATACCAAACTAATCGGTTGAGACTGGTTAGGGGAGAGGGGTTTGGGGATGGTGTGAGTAAAATCAGGTTGCCGAGGCAATATCAGATCTGTGCCATCCCCAGAGCGGACTCTCCTGCCAAAACTTCCAGCTTTAGGGTAAAGTATACCCATCTGGTTTAAAAACGAGTACATCAAACCACATAAGTTCAGTAAAAGTTTCAAATTGTTTCAGCCTTTGCGATATTATTGGGATCATTAAGAAAATATTTACTTTGAATTACAGAGGGCAAGAAGTAGTGATTAGAGTAGCGATCAATGGTTTTGGACGCATCGGACGCAACTTTATGAGATGCTGGCTGACTCGGGAGAATAGCCAGTTAGATATAGTGGGAATCAATGATACCTCTGATCCCAAGACAAATGCCCATCTGCTCAAATACGACTCAATGTTGGGCAAACTTGATGCAGATATCAGTTGTGATGAAAATTCCATAACAGCTAATGGAAAAACTGTCAAGTGTGTATCCGACCGGAACCCCTTGAACTTGCCCTGGGACTCTTGGGGTGTTGACCTAGTTATCGAAGCTACTGGTGTCTTCCGAGATCAGGATGGAGCTGGCAAGCATATAGCTGCTGGTGCTAAGAAAGTGCTAATCACTGCTCCTGGCAAAGGAGACGTCCCCACCTACGTCATGGGTGTTAATCATGAAGACTACATCCACGAAGGAAATGACGTGATTAGCAATGCTAGCTGTACTACCAACTGTCTAGCTCCCTTTGCCAAAGTACTGCATCAACAGTTTGGCATTATCAAAGGAACAATGACCACAACCCACAGCTACACTGGTGACCAGCGGCTTCTTGATGCGAGCCACCGGGATGTACGTCGGGCTCGGGCAGCAGCGCTCAACATTGTCCCTACCTCTACTGGTGCGGCTAAAGCAGTAGCTCTAGTGATTCCTGAACTGAAAGGGAAACTCAATGGTATTGCTCTGCGGGTGCCAACTCCCAATGTGTCTATCGTTGACTTGGTAGTTCAAGTGGAGAAAAGTACCATTGCTGAGCAGGTCAATCAAGTGCTCAAAGAAGCAGCTGAAGGCCCACTCAACGGAATTTTGGCTTACGGCGACGAACCTCTTGTTTCCTGTGATTACAGGGGTCATGATGCTTCGTCAATTGTGGATTCTAGCTTAACTATGGTCATGGGTGGCGATATGGTTAAGGTTGTTGCCTGGTATGACAATGAGTGGGGCTACTCTCAGCGGGTTGTAGATTTGGCTGAGTTAGTTGCCCAAAAATGGTCGAATTAGTTGTTAGAGCCTAGTTCGTAAAGCAAGAGACTGGGGAAGAGTGTTGATTCGTGATGGTTCATTGTTTATTGAACCAATACGTTGAACTTATTCCCCTCTCTCGCTCTAAGTTATTGAATCTAAGTTATTGAATTTTAAAACAGCCCTGCCCCCTTAAGCGTTTCAATCACCTTCTTTGAAGGAGGGGAGAGGTCAATAAACCGTTAATAATGATCATCTAGATTCCTTGTCCAGCTCGACGAGCTAAAGCCATAATTTTTGGTCTGCCAACATTTTGGGAAAACCCTAATCCTAAACGAAATATTTCTGAAATGTAATAGTCATCCCCGTCAGCAATAATGACCCCATTTTGCTTAAGGAGGCTAATGTCTTCTGCAGATAAGCTAATACTTTCTAGTTGAAAAGGGCTTTTTTTCTGTACTTTAGGTAATTCACGTAATTTATTAAATACCGTTCTTAACGGTTCATTTTCGAGCTTTATTTCTTCAATTTTTTCTTTGCTGCATTCATCTAAACAATCTCGAATTGCTTTGGGAACTAGAATTCGATCTTGCCAATAATCATCATCAATGGAGTTTTCTGCCGCAATTTTAAGAAAACGCACTACATCCCTAGACTGAATTTGTCCATTGTAGTCAGATAATGCGGCAATGACAAACGGAGCAGAACGTGCTTGTCTAGAGCGATCGTTTCCTAGGTTTTTGCCCCACAAGGGTCTTAGACTTTCCGTCAGTTCTGCTTCATTCATATCTTGAAGTGCTGCATTCATATCTTGAAGTGCTGCTGACTCTAACTTTAACGGAATCTTAGCTTTATCGGCAACCCAAGCAACTAATCTCAATACGCTTTCTTCATTCCACTTTAAGGTATAAGGCTGATAGCGAGATTTCATTTGACCATAATTTTGACGGACAGAAGCAGTTAAAATATCTTGTCTGACAAAAATAATAATTCCTAAACAACGAAAGGGTTGTTGTTCCAGCCATTGAGGAACCTCTTGCAATAACGCTCGTAAAGCAGTTTGTTGATCGTCATTCTGAGCAAATTCTTGAAATAAATCTTCCAAGCCATCAATTACAGCTACTATCTTTTGTTTTTTCTCTGCTATATACTTAGGTAAATCGCGACCTTTACCTGTCATACCTAGAGTCTTGGCAATGACATCCAACCAGCGATCGCGCCATTCACCTTCATGTAATTCCCGTTGATATCCGTCCCGAATATAGTCCTTAATCTCACTGTCATCGACGGGAGGCGTCAACCCTATCTGTTCAGCACAATATTTCCGGACGTCATATACTATTTTTTTTGCTTTATCATGGAGATTAGTTGAAGCGATAATCGGTGCGATCAAGGCTGTGCTATCTACTGTAATGTCTACATTAGTTACTCCCACATCTTCTCTAAATTTTTGCCATTCTTTTCTGCGTATAATTTGCATAAAGGTATAAGTTTTTCCAGAACCTTTGGCTCCAATAACGACAGTGATTGGAATCTGGTTTCGATAATCATTAGCTAAGTTTTGCAAAGAATTAGTAACTAAAAAATCCTCAGTCTCAGCACGCTCTGCATAAATCATTTTCTCTGCTATATCTCTCAATCTTTCTCTTTGAGACTTTAATAAAATTATAGGTTCATCTGGTGGATTGGATGTATTTAAATTATCAGGCAGCCATTCCAATAAAGGATGTAGTAAATCAATTAATTGAGAACTTGCCAATTGCTGCCAAGCCTCTTGCCAAGAATTAGATAAAATCTGTAAACTATCAGTAAATTTGGTGGTAATTCTAATTGGTTCACTCTCTTCCCCTAGCAAGGGTTGAATTGCTTCTAAAATTGTTTGTTCTGATTCAATAACTAAACTTTTAGCTCTTTCATCTTGAGGGACTTTAGTCAAAATTAAAGCAGGGGAAGGGTCTTGCTCTCGCGTTGAGGGTGCTAGTTTAGCAATTAATTCTAAAAGCTTCGCAGTTCCGCTGATTGATTGTCCGCTTAACGTAGAGACAAAGATCCGATAGACTCGCGGATCTAAAATTAATCCTGCTGCTAATTCCGAGAGTCCTGCTCGCAAATCCACTAAAACAACATTGACTCCTAAGGCTTGTCCCAGACGAGCTAAACTATCCGTCAATATAAATGGGTTTTTATGGCCTTTAATTAGATGTTCTGGCTTAATGGCTAAACCAGTTAATCTGCTATTAACACGAAAGGAAGGTAATATATAGATTCCGTCTACTAAAGCATTCTGAAGTTTTTGGGTTGCTAACTCAATGGTTGGCTCTGCGTCTGGAGAAGGGTCTCCATGAATTAAGGCAATAAAATCGGCAAAACAAATAGGAGGAGAAGGCAGCCTAGATTCTAATAACCAACTAATTCCAGGAGCCTCTAAATCTCCATCAATTAAAAGAACGTTTTGCTTGGCCTTGATTAAAGCTTGTGCTAGGGCAAGAGCATGAGTTGTGCGACCGACACCACCTTTAAAAGAATGAAAAGCAACCACCGGAGGTAAATCATCTGGGAGGATATCCGGTGCTTGAAGCTTCTCAGTTCGTTGCCAAATAACAGTAGGTCTAGCTAGATTGGGGATAAGTTTAGGAGTTGGGGGTTCTTCCTCTGTTTCTTCTAAAATAATCCGTAAGGTGCGCTGATTGCCTTCAGCACTTTCGAGGATAATACAATCATTACCCTGTTGGCCATTGTCTTGGAATCGAGGATCGTAGATTTCCTGGAGCCATGTTTTGACTGAGCTTTGAGTGCCAGGACGAATACCGAGAACTAATTCATCCCAATACCCTCTAGCCCAAACTAAGTCTTTTGGCCATTTCTCTTGCTCTTGCGATCGCAACAAGACTTCTTCTACATCTACCCAGGTGTACAATCGAATATCTGATGGAATCATCGGTTTATATTCTCCTCAATCCAATTACAAAGCTGATGGAGCCAGTCGATTAAGTATTCTTCATCTTCTGTCTTTATGGTAATGCCATATCGCCAAGCTTGATGAGCTGCTCCGATATTTCGACTCGAACCGCCACAGGCGAGATGAAACGAAGGAGTTGATTTGTTTTCAGTTTTGGTTTTAAAAGTAAGTTTACATGCATTAATGTTCAGCTCTTTACACCACATATCTAAGTTATGACCATAGTTTTTTATCGGATCTTGAAAGTATTTTGTGCTTCGTAAGTTGTTTCTTCTCAAGCAAATACTCTTGAGTCCACATTCCGCAGCATAAAACAGTAAAAGATAGGAAGAAGAACCAGTAACAGAGGTATGAGCTGCAAGATGCTTATGAAAAGCTTGTTTTAATTGACTTACACCAGCAGGTATCATCATCGAGTTTTATCGAATACCTTACGGTAGAACGGAAACTGTGATAGTTTAACTCGTTCAGTAAGTTCGATACAAGGGAATTTATTGGCGTTGAAATAACCTTTTGGTAGGTTTGAGGACAATCAGCCATCTCGATATTCTTGGGGTAAAGTTCGCCATGAGCTAAGGCGCACACGCTTGCGCGAAGGTCAAAGTTATCGGTTGGTACTATCCGACCAGCACTTTCTTACTTCCTTCTGATAGAAAGGAATTCGTCAATAACTCTAAATAACTCTAAATCCCTCTATATCACTCTACACCAATACAGCGGTTTGCAATTCATTTAGGTACAAAGTTTTGGGTTTTTAGGGAGCAGGGAGCAGGGAGCAGGGAATAAAGCACAAAATTTTCTGTGCCTGATAGTTATGCAAACCGCCGTAAGGTGCGTTATTAACGCACCCTACTAGCTGACCTCACGCCAGACCGATGACCGGATTATCCCTTACTCCCCTTAATCGACCACTCCCTTCATCCCTGACAACCTACCGTCACCAGTCAAGTCAACCAGCAAAATCAAAGTTTTATTGCGCAGAATAATTTTTGAAACAAAAATGCTTGATAATGAACTTCACGAATTTAACAGACTTAACTCAAGTTCACATCTACTACCGGATTCACTATGTCATTACCCAACTTGATTGACAAGTCAATAGCTTCCGACCAACTCCAATTAACCCATCGGCCTCGACGTCTGCGCCGTACAGCCGCCTTTCGTCGGATGGTTCAAGAGAATCAACTGACTGTTAATGACCTGATTTATCCAGTATTTGTGATGGAAGGTCAAGGTCTAAAACCAGAGGTTAAGTCCATGCCAGGCTGTTACCGCTATTCTCTGGACTTATTGCTAAAAGAAGTAACCGAGGCATTTGAACTGGGGATTAATGCGATCGCACTTTTCCCTCTGATTCCCCAAGACTTGAAAGATGCTACCGGTACTGAAAGCTACAACCCGGATGGATTAATCCAACGCACCATCAGAGCAATTAAGCAAGAAGTGCCAGAGCTAGTGGTGATTACCGATGTTGCCCTTGATCCCTTTTCCAGTGATGGTCATGATGGCATTGTCACCGAAGATGGCACTATCCTAAATGACGCCACCGTGGAAGTATTGATAAAAATGGCCCTATCTCAAGCTGCAGCAGGGGCAGATATGGTTGCGCCTTCCGACATGATGGATGGACGCATTGGTGCAATTCGCAAAGCTCTAGATAGTGAAGGCTACACTGATGTCGGAATTTTGGCCTATTCCGCTAAATACGCCTCCGCTTATTATGGTCCATTCCGGGATGCCCTAGATTCCGCTCCTAAATTTGGTGACAAGAAGACTTACCAAATGGATCCCGCTAACGCCCTTGAAGCCCTCAAAGAAATCGACTTGGATATCTCAGAAGGGGCAGACATGGTCATGGTTAAACCCGCTTTAGCCTATATGGATGTTATCCACCGGGTTAGACAGCATACTAATTTACCCGTTGCTGCATACAATGTTAGTGGTGAGTACGCCATGATTAAAGCAGCCGGTCAGAATGGTTGGATTGATGAGAAAAAAGTCATGATGGAAACCCTGACTAGCATGAAGCGGGCTGGTGCTGACTTAATTTTGACCTATTTTGCCAAAGAAGTAGCTAAAATCCTGCAGTAAGGCATTGAACCGTAGTTAGCGCTCAGCGGTCAGTTATCAGCAGTCAGCAGTCAGCAGTCAGCAGTCAGCGGTCAGCCGTTGGCCTTTGGTTGATAGCTGATACGCGACACACTGATAGCTTGTAACTGATCGCTGATAGCTGATCGCTGACCGCTGAATGCTTACCTAGGCTGTAGTCTGTAGACTATAGGGAACAACACAAGCAAGC
>NZ_JAAHHU010001150.1:0-1624 GCF_010672095.1 Moorena sp. SIO3I6
GCCCCCGGGGGGGAAACCCCCCCGGGGGCCTTGGTTTTGGTCTGGTTTTGTAGCGTGACCTTTGGCCAAGCAGAGCAGGTTAGGTTTGCTAATTTTGTGACATCAAGATTTGAAATAGTCGTGGATAGTATTTCTACGGCTATTTTTTTTTACTTTACTCCCTACTCCCTACTCCCTACTCCCTACTCCCTACTCCCTAGTATAAAAAACGCTATAATTAAAAAAATAACCTTTAATTCAAAAGCGATGGAAACTCAAGACTTAAAAACACTGATTAAAGAAAGCATCCGAGAAGTTTTGAGAGAAGAAAGACTCTTACTATGTCAGATGTTAATGCCTTACGTTAGTGATCAAGAACAAGAAGACCTTGACACCACCTTTGGGCTACCTCAAGACTATGAGACTGAAGACGTGACTGATCTGACAGATTGGATTAAAAATGACCATTAAATTCCGCAAGAGTGCGATTAAATTCTTAGAGTCTGCTGATAATTAAACTATTCCCATTACAGAAATTATTCAAACTCAATAAGCTTGGAAGTAAGAATTCAGCCGTCAGCCGTCAGCCGTCAGCTAAAAGCTCACGCTACTTGAGGTGCCGTCAGCTTATTTTATTTAAAAGCACCGATTACGCTACGCAGACGCTGCGCAAACAGTAGCCTCGCTTATGGCCAATAGCTGATAACTGATAGCTGATAGCTGAATGCTTACGGAATAATTATCGCTCCAGTAACGCTCAAGGAATTTAATCTAACGATTTAAAGGGTTAGCTATTAGGATAAAACGTTGATTTACTATAGTTTTTTATGACAATTCGTGAGCGTTGAAATGTTTATAATAATCCCTGTATAAATTGTTATAATTCTTGTTCCCGACTCCCGACTCCCGACTCCCGACTCCCGACTCCCTGCTCCCTTTACACTAAAAAACTATGTCCTAAACTATACTTCCATTGCTATAAATCCCGATCCCTAAAACGTCAGTAGAACAATCAATAGTGGGTAGCACACTACTGTATTACCCCCACTTCTTTTGATCAGGTTTATTGACTATCCCCAATGGAGGTTCAGGAAATGAATCAAAACCTCTTTATCAAGCTAGCAAGGATTTTAGCCACCGTCGTCGGTGTGATGGGAATGGGAGTGGCTTTCCCTAGGTCTAGCTGGGGGCAAAGTATAATAGCTCAACAACTGAGTTCACCAGGGAGTGAAAGGGCTGAAGAGTTATCCCTAGCAGAAGCCTCTCAACTAACTCAGCAAGCCATTAAGCTTTATCAGCAAGGAAAGTACTCAGAAGCGATTCCCCTAGCTGAGAGAGCATTAGAGATTCGGCGGGAAGTCTTGGGAGAGGAACACCCTGATGTGGCAAGCAGCCTCAATGATCTGGCATTCCTCTACTCAAGCCAGGGCAGATATGGTGAAGCCGAACCCCTCTTTCGACAAGCCTTAGCACTGAGGAAAAAACTCCTGGGTCAAGACCATCCCCATGTGGCACACAGCCTCCATAATCTGGCTGCACTCTACTTAAGCCAGGGCAGATATGGTGAAGCCGAACCCCTCTATCGACAAGCCTTAGCACTGAGGAAAAAACTCCTTGGTCAAGACCATCCCCATGTGGCAACCAG
>NZ_JAAHHU010001151.1:0-1623 GCF_010672095.1 Moorena sp. SIO3I6
TAGCGGTTGAGTTTATCGAACAGCCCCTACCTCCAGAGCAGTTCGATGTGATGTTGGAGATGAGCCACAACTATTCCACTGCGATCGCATTGGATGAATCGGTGGCAACCCTTGACCAACTTGAACAGTGTTACCAGCGGGGATGGCGAGGAATTTTTGTGATTAAAGCTGCGATCGCAGGTTCTCGGAAACGATTACGGCAGTTTTGCGACACCTATCCGATTGATACCGTTTTTTCATCAGCCTTGGAAACTACCATTGGTCAACAAGCGGTTCTCCAGTTAGCAGCAGAACTCTCTGACTTCAAGCGCGCTGTAGGTTTTGGTGTCAACCATTGGTTTAATGAAGGTTGAACGCGATCGCGTGGCCGAAAGGCCAAGGTTGGAATGTTGAAGGTTGGAATGTTGAAGGTTGGAATGTTGAAGGTTGGAATTTTGAAGGTTATTGGGTGTTAAGGTTATTTGGTTAGATGATTGAAGCGTTAAAGAGCAAATATCGGCAGGATTCATACTTTGAACAGCCCCTAAGCTATATCCAACAACGTTCTGGTGAACAATGGCTGATTGGCTATGACAGTCAGCAACTTAACCAACTCATTGAGCAATACTGTCAGCAATTCTCCCAACTTTCCCAGGAAAAAGCACCGAAAATTCTTTTAGTAGAGCAAAGTCCTCTTAAATTTATTGCCGCTTTCCTAGCTGCTGTTGCCAGTAATTCTCATGTCTTCTTAGGGAATCCCCACTGGGTAAAACCAGAATGGCAACAAGTCCTTAAGCAAATCCATCCCGATCTAATTATCGGAGAATTAGCGAGTATCATTGAGCCATCAATACTCAATAATCAACACTCAATACTCAATAAAAAATATTCAATCATCAATAATAAGCCCTCAGCACTCATTATGATTCCCACAGGGGGCTCATCTGGTAAAATCCGCTTTGCCATTCACACTTGGGAAACCTTAATGGCATCAGTAGCAGGGTTTCATCAGTATTTTGGGAACAAGCCAGTGAATTCCTTTTGTGTCTTGCCTCTGTATCATGTCAGTGGTTTGATGCAGTTTATGCGATCGCTTACCACCGGTGGACGTATGGTGATTTTGCCCTTCAAAGCCCTCAAAGCTGGCAAAGGACGAGACATTGATCCCAAAGAATTTTTTATCTCTCTGGTACCGACTCAACTAGCCAAGCTCATCAACCAAGATGCGGCTGACTGGTTATCCCGCTTTCGGACAGTATTGTTAGGGGGTGCTCCGGCTTGGGAATCCCTATTAACACAAGCAAGACAGGATCGTATTCCTTTAGCTCTTACCTATGGCATGACCGAAACCGCTTCTGGTGTAGTCACCCTTAAACCTGAGGATTTCCTGAGTGGTAACAGTGGTAACAATAGTTGTGGTCAGGTGTTACCCCATGCCAAGGTGACCATTCGCAATGGTAGTGGAGAAATCGTGGAGGCGCTCTCTACCGGTGTGATTACTATTGAGGCCAAGTCCTTATTCCATGGCTACTATAGCCCTAGCAAAAATCTCGGCCTAGAGTCTGAGCTAAGTAAATTTCCCAACAAAGTCCAAACGCTACAATCGGACGATTTAGTCTATTTCGATCAACAGGGTTACTTATA
>NZ_JAAHHU010001152.1:0-1622 GCF_010672095.1 Moorena sp. SIO3I6
TCAGGGAGGTGAGGGGATTGACCGCGTTGCCAAACCCCGAATTCTGAAACATCACCACACTGGGCACTCCAGCCAACTCGGCACCGGAGGCGATCGCCACAGCATCTCCTTCATTTGCAGCCCCCACATAGCGGAGATGATCAGAGTCAATGACCGTGTTAATAAAAGATTTGAGGTAGGAGCAGGGCACCCCCGTGTACAACCCAAACCCTTTTTCCTGAGCCGCTTGGATAAAGTATTCGGATTTGATCATTTAGAAACTTCCAGCCTTGAACAGATCTTCGACTTGATCGACATCGAGCCAATGCCCTTTGATATAAAGCACATGTACCCGATAGCCATCGGTGATCAACTCATTAATCAGAGTCGGCATTCGCCCCTGTTGCCGCACCTGCTCTGACTGGAGCAGAGTATTAAGGGTATCCCGTAATTTCTGCTGCTCCTGCTGGGACACTTTCAGCAATCCGGTCCATCTGCCGCAGATTTCGCCCTCGGGCAGTTCATGGCTGATTTGCTGTAGATCAACATGTTGATAAAATGCCTGGGTCGAGTCGGGTAGAGAACAGGCAACGTAATCGGGTCGGATCTGCTCGGTTTGGCGGTGCTGACTCGAATCTATAATGACCACAAAGTCATGATCAACCCCTGACAGCATTTGCAGAATGTACTTCTTGAACAGAACATCACCGTAGCCGATGATCCAATCCTGTCCATCCTGGGGCAATTCCTGCAAGCCTCGACTCAGGGAAACCAGTTCACCTGTGGTGTCATATTCGTCGTTATCTACAAAATCGAGGCCAGGTAAGTTGACAACTTCCTTTTTGTAGCCACGCACAACCGTGATGTCTTGAATCCCAACACTGTGGTGCTCTTCCACAATCCGTGATAGCAGGGGTTGACCTTGCAGATTTACCATGCACTTGGGTTTATCTTTAGTGAATTGACCCAATTCAATCCCACGGGAAGCTGCTAGCAGAACTGTGCGAATCCCACCCCCGTTCTGGGGTAAATAGCGCTGCTCCGCTTCTGCATGTTCGGCGACACCTTGCAGCCGAAAGATCTCAGCGACAGGAACGATCTTGTCTTCAACATTCAGCAGGTTCTGCTCTACCATTAACTGCTGAGCCACCTTTTGGGTCATCGTTACGGAAGCGCGGAGTAGTTGATTGGCCCAAATGGCGATAGAGAAGCCAGCATCTCTAAAGACTTCAGTGGGTGTAGCGTAGTACTTGGTCGGTACAATCACCACTGGGGAGCGATCGCCCCACTCCCGTTTGAAGGCCAACACTTCATCAGGCACACGCAAGGCGCTGTGAATCAAAATGCCATCTGCTCCGGCATCGTAATAGGCTTGGGCTCGCCTTAATGCTTCTGAAAGCCCCCAACCGGCAATAAACGCTTCTACTCGGGCAATTAGGACAAAGTCATCATCACTTTGGGCATCTTTAGCGGCCTTGATTTTGCCGCAGAACTCGTCCATGTCAGCCAGGGGCTGAGCTGTGCCCTTAATAAAGCTATTGGTTTTGGGGAAGAGTTTGTCGTGACGTACTCCCGACGTTGCCCTGACGGGACAACGCGGGCTTCTTGCCAACACCAGGTACCCCTATCGGGCTTTGCCCGAC
>NZ_JAAHHU010001153.1:0-1620 GCF_010672095.1 Moorena sp. SIO3I6
TGCCGCTATGGGTAGCACAGGTTATAGCACTGGTCCTCACTTACACTTTGAGCTTCATCCCAGAGGTCGGGGAGCTGCCAATCCAATGGCCTATTTGCCGAGAAGACGGTAATGGAGTGATTTCAAGGGAAGTCTCCCAATCAGGCAAAATTACTAGGTTGAAGGAGGAGACAGAGGAAAAGGGTAAGGTGAGTAAAAGCTAATCGAAAATGTCGCAGAGTCTACCAAAAACTCTTATTATTTGTTAGACTTAAATTAGGGGAACACCAACAGGGATTATTATGTAGCTTAAATTAAAGCCGAAAACCAAGGGTTTAATAGTTGCGCTTAGATCCCGGTGGAACGAACTTTTTTGACATTTTTATGGCGCTCGCGGGATATTCCGTCAGAGAAGCGCGGAGATACCCCCTGGATGTGAAAGCATCTTGGATTGGCGGGCTAAGATCTACCTTGGTAGATTTTGGTAGCTAAAAAGTATCGGAACTTTCCTACTCTTCCTCACCTTCTCAAACAATAGCTATAATCACCCTTAGCCCCTTGAGCTAAAGGGAAAGTGGTTGTCTGAAGCAGGAATTACCTTTCCTATTGTTCTTCTACCTTTTCCGTATACCCCTTTATCTGTTCCGTTCGATGGGTGCGCACGCAGTATGTCAACTCAACTTTTGCTCAGCGATGCAGCGCGGTCTTGGGGGTTTCCCCCATGAGCGACTGCATCAAGAAAGGAATAAAAATTATTATAGAAATTATTGGCATTGATATGTTATAGTAGATAAGGGTTAAAAAAAAGGCTCAGTAGCTCAGTGGTTAGAGCAAGGGACTCATAAGCCCGAGGTCGCAGGTTCAAATCCCGCCTGAGCCATACCTAATTAGATAGTCAACATAAGCTAGTCAGCTGGATTGATCAAGAGAACCCTGGTAGTGTTCTCGGATTTCGTTAATCGAAAACAGAGCTTTAAACATTAGCCCAGCTGACTGATAAAGCTCGGCTCCACCTTGCAGCCGGTCAACCAGGGCTATTACCAGCTCTACCTGGTAACCAGCTTCCTTAAGGCGGTCCACGGCTTTCATGGCTGATTGCCCAGTAGTCACCACGTCTTCTAATACCACTACTTTGGCTCCTGTGGGCAAAGAAGGCCCTTCAATGTATGCCCTGGTTCCATGACCTTTTGGCTGTTTGCGGATAATTAGACCAGGGATAGGGCGGTTTTCTATGGCAGAAACAATGCTAACCGCACTCACGATCGGATCTGCCCCTAGAGTTAAGCCAGCAACAGCTTGAGTATCAGCAGGTACCATTGAGAATAGCAAACGTCCTATTGCCAATGCTCCTTGAGCATGAAGGGTAACCTGTTTACCATTGATGTAATAAGAGCTACGCTGCCCCGACGAAAGCACAAAATCACCCTCTTGGTAAGCCAGTTGACAAAACAAATCCAGCAGAAAAGGTCGCAGGAGAGGTAAATCTTTTGGGGTGGATAGAGCTTGAAATTGGTTGTTCATGAAACTTACTGAAAAAAACCTAGAGTCAAGGGAAAATGGGAGCCTACAAGCTACCATCAAACCGGTTGATTTGGATTTGGTGGGTATTCTTTCACCCGCTGGGGTAGTTTCCCCCTAATA
>NZ_JAAHHU010001154.1:0-1620 GCF_010672095.1 Moorena sp. SIO3I6
GGTCCGCGAGTGCCAGGAGTGACCACCGGCATACCATCAAACAAAGGAATCACCCAAGTTCTGCCCACCTTATAAGCCCCTTTAACTCTACCCTTGCCCAGAAGGTAACGGACGCGAGTGGCAGAAACACCGAGTAATTCAGCGGCTTGTGCGGTGGAAATCATCATGGCGAATAAACCATTGCTTTAACGATATTATTAAGGTAACACACGTTTTCTGAAAATGCCAGGATTTGGTAAAACTATTGCATTTTCACAATATTGAAGGGATTAGTGGGATTAATGAGAGTAGTGGGATAAAAGGGTTATCAAAAACTATTGCATTGTCGCAATGTCAAGCAGTAGGGGTAACTGGGATTAATGAGAGTCAGCTAAAGCTTGTAGGGTGGGCAAAAACCGTTTGGTTATGGGTGAGTATTCTAGATCATATAAATTTGCCCACCCTACTTTAATTGGTATTTTTTTTACTGCTCAATCAGCCCATGAGGTAGACGGCTCCACTCATTCCACGATCCATCATAATTTCTTACTTTGGGATAGCCGAGTAAATACTTCAAGACGAACCAAGTGTACGCAGAGCGTGCACCAATCGCGCAATAAGGAAATATTTCCTTGTCAGCTGTAACACCTCGGCTGCTGTAAAGAGCATGTAACTCTTCTACTGACTTAAATGTACCGTCCTCATTCAAGGTATTAGTATACTCAAGATGCACCGCACCTGGAATATGCCCTCCACGTTCAGCTCCTTCTGGCGGCTTGATCATAAATATCTCACCAGAATACTCTTGAGGAGTCCGCACATCTAGCACCACACAATCCGTTTTCTCTAAAGATGCTTGCACCTCTGCCTGGAAAACTCGTAAGTCAGGATTGGGAGAGGTTGCTTGGTAAGAGGTGGGCGGAAAGTTTGACAAGTCTGATGTTACTGGACGACCTTCTGCCACCCATTTCTGATGACCACCGTTAAGGACATACACTTTTTGATGTCCAAAGAGCTTCAGAAACCAGAAAATAAAAGCTCCTGTGCCTGGGTAACTACCATAGGCAATGACGGTCGTTTCTTGGGAAATTCCTGAGCGCGACAACAGTTCCTCAATCGCAGTGGGGTCTAAATTCATTCCGAAGTCGGGCATGGAGAGATCAGTGGGGAAATGCCAGAAAACAGCCCCCGGAATATGAGTATCTTTGTAAGATTCTGGACTCATATCAACTTCAACCACACGCACCATCGGATCTTCTAGATGATCCATCAGCCATTGTGTATTGACCAAAACTTCAGGGTGAGCGTATTGAGACATCGGTTTTCTCCTAATATTGAGGCTAAAGGTAAGATTAGGGGAGGCAGTTTGGGTTGCCCAGTACCCGATCGAGTACACTTTTGGTCCTCACGGTCATGACGAGTTCCTTGCAGTTTTTATTTAAAGCCATTCATCAGGTCAAGGATGAAGCAGACTTGCGATCGCGCATTGTCCCAAAAATTGGTGAGCATTTTGCGGCAAAGCGATGGGGTGTTTTTTTCTTCGATCAATTGCCTCCAGTTAATCAAAAGCTTCTTGATGCAGTCGCTCATGGGGGTTTCCCCCAAGACCGCGCTGCATCGCTTCAGGAATCCCTAAAAATA
>NZ_JAAHHU010001155.1:0-1619 GCF_010672095.1 Moorena sp. SIO3I6
CTGTGGAAACAGATGGTGAAAGTGCGATTGAACAAGTTAACTATAATCAACCAGATCTAATTCTATTGGACGTAATGATGCCAGGAATTGATGGATTTGAGACTTGCAAAAGACTAAAGGCAAACCCCTCAAATCGAGACATCCCGGTAATTTTCATGACCGCACTGACTGACACAGTTGATAAGGTCAAAGGTCTTTCCATCGGAGCCGTCGATTACATCACCAAACCGTTTCAACAAGACGAGGTATTGGCTAGAGTAAGGATACATCTACAAATAATAAATTTGACTAGAACCCTTGATGAGCAAAATGCCCGTTTGAAACAAGAAGTTGCGGAACGTGCGGCGGCGGAAACGAGGTTAAGTAAAACTTTCCAACAGCTTAAGGAAGCCCAAGAGCAAATTATTGCCACAGAGAAACTAGCATACCTCGGCACCTTAACTGCAGGGGTTGCCCATGAACTGAGGAATCCTCTCAACTTTGTTAACAATTATGCCGAAGGTTCGATGGAGTTAGCTGAGGAACTCATCGAAGAATTTAAAATACAATTAGAGCATATAGAAACAACAACAGCTAGCTATATCAAAGACACCTTGACAGAACTGCGAGACAATTCTCTCGCTATCAAACGTCATGGTCAAAGAGCCGAGGGCATCATTCAAAGTATGATGCAGCATGCCCGAACTGACAGTACTCAACTCCAACTGACTGACCTCAATACTGTATTAGCCCAAGCTATCCAGTTGGCTTATCACAGTGTTCGTGCCAAGAATCATCACTTCAATGTCACGATTAAAACTGACTATGATGATTCCATTGGTCAACTGGAGTTGGTGTCTAGTGATATTAGTCGTGCCTTCATTAACATTATCGAAAATGCTTGCTATGCCCTCCAGAGCAAGCAGAAGAACATCGGTGAAGCATTTACCCCCATGCTTTGGGTGAAGACATTGCGCTTAAGTGACTCAGTAGAAATCCGGATTGGTGATAATGGTACTGGTATCCCACCTGAAATTAAGGAGAAGATCTTCCATCCTTTCTTTACTACTAAACCTACGGGAGAAGGAACAGGCTTAGGATTATCCTTAACCTATGATATCATCATTGGGCAGCATAGAGGAACACTCAATGTGGACACTGAATTGGGAGCTTATACCGAATTTATAATTTGCCTACCCTTCACGAATTTAGGCAGCAGCAATTGACACTACTTTGGTCATCATACATTCACAAACCAGCAAACATAATCAAATAACTTTACTACTCTAGACTGTTACTTGGTCAAGAGTTAATGGGAATTATATAGATAGATCACCTCCACTATTTTTAGTAGTGTTCATAATCAACATTTTTTTTCGTAATTGCTAATCGGTCATGGCTAATCGGTCATGGCTAATCGATCATGGGTAAGCACAATTATAAATTACTTATTACAAATTACTTATTTGACTGATTACCCATTACTAAATACCCATTACTAAGTGGTAATCCTAAAGGGGAGATAAAATTACATGACATCTGCAAAAAAAATCATCCTTGTTGTGGATGATGAGCTGGAATTAGAACGTCTCATAAAACAGCGACTTAGAAAACGGATCAGAACTCAAGAGTTGGACTTT
>NZ_JAAHHU010001156.1:0-1618 GCF_010672095.1 Moorena sp. SIO3I6
AATTAGCTAAAGGTAAGCATTCAGCTAATGCGCTACGCCCACGCTACGCAAACAGCTTATGTGCTACGCACACGCTACGCGAACAGCTTATACGCTACGTCCCAACGTCGTTCGCACAGCGTGGCCAAAGGCCAAAGCCTGTGCCACGCTACGGGAATGGCTGACGGCTGACAGCTGATGGCTGAATGCTTATGAATGCTTATGATTTACTGAAGACACAAACCCCAAAATACCATTTACAAATTACCAAATTGTTGAAAGATCTAACACAAATCCTGGCAAAACATCTTCCCCAGACATAGTATCAGGATTGTTGAGAATTTCTACAGCTTGATGGGGACGATAAATTTCAGTCTTTCGCTGTTTTCGGTTAATCAACCAGCCAAGTCTTGCCCCGTTTTCCATGTATTCTCGCATTTTGGCACGGGTTTTTTCGAGGGAATCGCTAGGAGACATTAACTCAACTACGAAATCGGGACATATCGGGGCAAATCTTTCTTGTTCAACGGGGGTTAAAGCATCCCAGCGCTCTTGCTGAACCCAAGACGCATCAGGAGAGCGGTCTGCACCATTGGGAAGTGTAAACCCAGTGTTAGAGTCAAACACTTTACCCAGATTGTTCTGGCGACTCCAGGCTTTAAGTTGATAAATTAGATCAGCATTTCGTTCCCCTGTGGTGCTACCTGTAGGTGACATAATAATTAATTCTCCAGTCGCAGTGCGCTCAAATTTTAAGTCGCTGTTGTCGTGACACAGTTGCCAGAATTGTTCGTCCGTTAAGTCCAGTTTTAATTCTAGAGTAGGGGGTAAGGAGATAGTGGTAGTTTTCATGAAAACTGTCTATAGCACTACGCGCTACTGTTAGGACAATACTATGATAGAATAATGAATATCAGAATAATTGTAAATAGTCTGACAGGGGGACATAAAGCTTATAACGTACACAGTGCAAACTCTATAGCCCGCTCACCCTTCTTGTAATAATTGAGCCAACGACGGTTAATTTCCATGCATTTCGTCCACTATTTTTTGGCATAATCCCCTTAAGAAAAGCCACGAATGCTGATGTAGGCCAACATAAAAAGCGGACGGTGCGCTTTCCAATGGGCGAGTAAATCGCCCTTGGGTCGCACCGCTATGTTGCCGTTGTCCACTTGATTGGGTTTCTGGTCTGACCACATATTTTTGAATTCCCATTCGCTTAATGTGTCGCCCTTGGAGAATCGCACTGGTATAGGCAATCGCCACAATAATCATCAGTTTTGATAGATACTCACCACTCAGCCAACGACCCTTCAAGACTATAGCCTCCCGACTTGAAATCTCGCGCACATTGTCTTGATGCAGTCGCTCATGGTTTGAATTTACCGTAAGATAGGGTCGCCTTATTAAAAAATATTTAACCCTTTTCTGCATAACCTGCTAACTATAAAGGCTCCACTATCTAAGGTTTTGTCTCCGGGGGAAACCCCCAAGACCGCGCTGCATCGCTTCCTCTATTGAGAATCGTCTTTGGTAAGCTACAATAGCCGGTTCAACATCATCAAAGTTAGTCAAAATATACCAGGGTTCTTTCGTCTTAAATCCCTGGTAAGTCCGCTTCCACTTACAGGCTATA
>NZ_JAAHHU010001157.1:0-1616 GCF_010672095.1 Moorena sp. SIO3I6
GAAGGCTAGCTGCTGTTGGTTATTTTCTACAAAAACATTGCAATATCTACAAAGATGAGTTAGACTTTAAGCATAGATTTAATTCCATTAAAGATACTTTGTAACTTAAATTAAAGCCGATAACCAAGGTTTTGGTAGTTACGTTAATTGTCCAGAGTGGAGTTTCATTTATGCGCTAAGCCGGGCTTTGTCTGGGTTTAGCCTTGGGAGATACCCCCTGGCTGCGAGAGCAGCTTGCATTAGTGGGCTAAAATCTGCAAAGTAGATTTTGGTAGCTAAAAAGTATCGGCATCAACTAAAACGCGATTGACCTTGGCCAAAAGACCACGCTACGCGAATGGTCACGCTTCGCGAACGCACTGGTACCAGTGTGATTAATCCTAAAAAGCGATCGCATAAACCTCTGAGCCTCGTGGACGAACCTCTGAACCTCGTGGACGAACCTCTGAGCCTCGTGGACGAACCTCTGAGCCTCGTGGACGAACCTCTGAGCCTCGTGAACGAACCTCTGAGCCTCGTGGACGAACCTCTGAGCCTCGTGGACGAACCTCTGAGCCTCGTGGACGAACCTCTGAGCCTCGTGAACGAACCTCTGAGCCTCGTGAACGAACCTCTGAGCCTCGTGAACGAACCTCTGAGCCTCGTGAACGAACCTCTGAACCTCATGGTCGAGAAAATGCGATCGCGTTTGGCCAAAAGGCCAAACGTGATCGCACTCCCCTCCTCGGACACTTCTGTTTCCCTACAAAAGCCCCAAACTCTGATTAGACCTAAAACCAGGAAAGATTTGGGCTAAATTCGAGTCTCCAATCTCCATATGTTCCCTGAGCACAGGCATCAGCACCTCACGAAAATCCGTAGTTACGGCTAAGTCCCGTTTTTCATACAACTGGGATTCCGCCAAACCGGGCCACTCTCCATAGACCTTACCACCGCGAACGCCTCCACCCAAGATCCACATCACATTCCCGTGTCCATGGTCAGTACCCTTGTTACCATTCTCTGCCAGGGTACGACCAAATTCTGACATGACCACAATCACAGTATCGGCATAAATCGGTTCTAAGGCTTTGACTAGAGTAGCCAACCCTTGTCCAATAGGCTTAAGTTTTCGAGCCAGCTGTCCTTGACTACCGCCCTGGTTAACATGGGTATCCCAGCCACCTAAGGCCAAAAATGCCAGTTGGGTCTTAGCATCCCCCACCATCAGCTTGGCTAATTTGCGGCTATCACCAACAAATTTAGAGGAAGGTGGTGCTCCCCGGTTAGCTGCCATCATTTCTTCCTTTAGCTCAGCCAGCAGTATCTTCCGTGCCTCACTTCCTTCCTGATAAGCCCGATTAATAGCATTATTACCACGATAGAGTTGATCAAAAGCAGCATCAATTTGGGGACGGTCTACAGGCAGCTTGTGATTATAATTTCTCCCCATCGGTAAATTAGCCACTGGCATCTGACCCGATAGAATCCGTGGGGTTGTGGTGCCCATATTCACGGCTTGAGTTGGTATTTCCTTGGGAATCGTCCCTAATAGTCGATTCATCCAGCCATCATCTGTACTCTTAATGCCTGGGGTGCCACTTTCCATGTAATCCTGAGCATCGAAATGGGAGCGA
>NZ_JAAHHU010001158.1:0-1616 GCF_010672095.1 Moorena sp. SIO3I6
CGGCAAGTTACCACCAGTCCCACCTTCCCCAGATTACCAATTCCAGACCTGGTAGCAGACGTTTTAGCTCAAAGCCGTGAAACCTTGAGAAGTCCTGCATTACGAGCCTTTCGCCAAAGACTAAAGCAACTGCTCCAATAAATTGATAGTTTAGTTTTGGGGGATAACCCGATGGCAATCAGTAGACTTCTTGCAGAAGTCGGGAACAGGGAACAGGGAACAGGGAACAGTGGACAAGAATTGACGTAAACACTATCATAAAAATACTTTTGCAAGAGATCTAGTAATGGAATTGACTTCTAAAACACTACCCAAACTAGATCAATGCAACAACAATAATGTACTTTTAAACTCGGGTTTTCACTCAAAACGCAGTAATAAAATATCAAATCAAACTAATTATATAGCAGTATAATTAAAGGTTAAGACATATTTATGTTCCCTTTTCCCTGTTCCCTGTTCCCTGTTCCCTTTAAACGAAAATACTATGTCTTAAACTATACTTGCCTTGCTATATATGATATAACTCAAGAGGTCATTAAACAATGGAAAAACTAGAACACTATAGAGAATTAGTCAAAAAGCTAATCAATGAATACGGGCAATATAAACCTAGATATGGAGATATTGAAGTCCAAAAAATATTTGATGTTCAAGGAGATCACTATCAACTAATGAACGTGGGATGGCATGGAAATCGGCGTTTAAGAGGCTGTGTTCTCCAAATTGACCTTAAAAACGACAAAATTTGGATACAACATGATGGCACAGAAATTGGCGTTGCGAATGAATTAGTCGAATGGGGTGTTCCCAAAGAAGATATCGTCTTAGCTTACCATGCTCCTTATAAACGTCAATATACTGGATTTGCTGTTGATTGATTAAATATAGCAATTCTATTTTCCATGAGGTAAAAAGGGAGCCCCCTAAATCCCCCTTAATAAGGGTGACTTTGAGGTTTAGAAGTGTACCTCATAAATGCAATAATCGCTATAAATAAATAGGAGATTTTAACAATGCCTAGTTTAACAGTAAAAGACTTAGAAAAGCTGCAAGCTGAACATCCTGATTATCAGATGGAACTAGTGGATGGAGAAATTCTTGTTATGAGTCCTTCAGGTATAGAATCGGATGAAGTAGCTGCTGCTATTGTTACCCAGTTATCAAATTGGGTACGACCTCGTAGACTAGGCAGGGTAACAGCTTCTAGTGGTGGTTTTCGTTTACCTAACGAAGATGGGGATGTCCGTGCTCCCGATGCTTCTTTTATCCTAGCCGAACGTTTACCTCGCACTACAGAAGGTTACGCGGAGTTAGTTCCTGACTTGATGTTTGAAGTTAAATCTAGAACTGATAGTTTGGCTAAATTACGCCGGAAAATCCAGCAATTTATGGAATTGGGAACTAAAATTGGGGTGTTAGTGGATCCGAGAACTCGCACCATGGAGGTTTATCGTCTTAATCGAGATAAAGTTGTGCTGGGGGATGGGGATGTGCTGCAAGTGCCGGAATTGCTTCCTGGTTGGGAATTGCCTGTGGTGGAAGTTTGGGCACCTGAGTTTGATTGAGAAGACTGTTTATTCTTCTCAAGTATTAGATTAAGTTTGAATGTTGGA
>NZ_JAAHHU010001159.1:0-1616 GCF_010672095.1 Moorena sp. SIO3I6
TCAGCGTTAATCGTAATTGTCAGTCGATAATGGTCTAAATCTCGGAGTAAGCGAGAGTAGTCTAATGCCTTTTGGGAAACTGATTTGATATCCTCCTTGACAGGGCTATTTCATTCTCATGAAAGCTAATAAATGCTAGGCTTACAAGTTAGCTGAGAGTTTCATGAGTGACCATGCGTTTGTCTGCCCAATCTGCCCCTGCTGTCTCAGTTCCTAGCCTCACCCCAGAGGAGTCACCCCCTCAGGGCATCGAGATTCTAGAAGCCTTTGCCAACATCCCAGATGTACGCAAGGTTTCTGGGAAACGGCATCAAGTAGCTCTGTGTTTAGCCCTGTTTACCTTGGCCATTGCAGCTGGAAACCGAGGTTTTCTAGCCATTGGGGACTGGCTCAACAGCTATCGAGACGAATTGCCCCCCGCTATTCAAGCCCCCGAAGGGTAGGATTCCTTCCTACAGTACGATTCGCCGTGTCCTGGTCACCCTAGATTACCACCAGTACTCTGCGGCCCTGGCTCGCTTCTTTGGCATTGAACCCAAGCCCTTGAGAAACCTTAGCTGTAGATGGTCTTGTCTTACGGGGCTCATACCAACGTTCTTGGTGATAATCCTGGTTCTCCACCTCACCGAGCGATTATGCTGGGAACGTGCTTATCTGGTTGAGCGGGGTAAGATTGCTCGAACCCGATCAGGTGGATAGCAAAACAAACGTGCGTCAAAGCCAAACCGCGAGTTTATTACACAACTGGCTGTCAAGGGTGTGGTGTTCGCCTTTGATGCGATTAGCACTCAAAAAAAACGGCTCAGTTGATCAAAGAGGAGTGAAAATCACTACCTAGGTGCCCTTAAAGGCAATCAGGGCAACCTATTCAGGCATCGTCAAAGCCCACTTTGTTCCTCAACAAAGTCATACTGAAGTAAGTATTGGCCATGGACGCATCGAAAAGCGCTCCGGCACGCATCTGCACACAACTCGAAAACATCTTGTCCTGGCCAGGGCTAAAAACACTAATCCGAGTGGAAAGTGTTCGACAATTCAAAAAAGGGAAACAACACCAGCTGGAAACCGAAACACGCTACTATGTGGCTTCTTTCATCGAGTCTGCGGAATCCTTTGCCCAACGTATTCGGGGGTATTGGGGGGTAGAAAACAAAGTCCATTATGTGCGAGATGTCACTCTCGAAGTTGATGCTTCTCGCATTCGCATGCATCAGTTACCTCAAATCTTTGCAGTTGCTCGTAATTTTGCGCTGAATATCTATCGCTCCAATGGCTTCTCCAATATGGCTCAAGCACAGCGATACTGCCAATTTGGACGCTCACACACAAAGAGCGCATTTTTAGAATGAAATAGCCCTGCCTTTGGATTGATGAACTGTGATAATTGGAACTTGATTATTGTCTTGAGAAACTCGATCTAAGTTTTTAGCAAGAGCGGTAAATTCAAGAATGCTACGTAAAGCTGTGTCAGGGTGCAAATTTAGATCGTCCTGTGCTTGGAAAAACCGTAAAAGATTGTGGATATTTTGTAGGCGTTTCTTTTCAGATTGATAATAATTATATAGTCCAGATTCTACAAATAATTTATCCAGCAAATCTGAAGGTCTTAATGATTG
>NZ_JAAHHU010000116.1:0-19546 GCF_010672095.1 Moorena sp. SIO3I6
AAGTACTTGAGTTGGCGTTTAATAAATGTATATACCTCAGAGTTTTCTTTTTGTTTCCAGCTAGAATCAACTACTGCATCAAATTTTTGACGATTAGGGGATTTTAGGAGGTCTTGGGTTTGCATCGGGTGTACTTCCTCTAGAAAAATCAACATACCAAGTTGAGGCTTATTACTTCAGTTTTTCTTGAAGAAGCCTCATGATTATTCTTAATAAATAATGAGAATTAAGTCTTGATTTGTGACACTGATCTAGACTGATATAGTCTGAGCGGTCAGCTCACCCGCAACGCCCATGCTACACTTTATGCAAACAGCGATCAGCCCCTAGGCCGCAGAGAGCGAAGGAGTAATGGTTCCAGTTATAACCAAAAGCTCAGTTTACTTGAGGTGTCTTTCCAAAGTGGAAAGCCTTGGCACGAGTGTCTGTGGGTGTCTTTTTAGAGACATCCGTGGTGCCTAGGGTGCTCAAGGTGCTCACAGCGCAAGGCTTGATATTGATCCATATCAATTAGAATACCAAGTTTCCTTGCATCTGTGACAGTACTCGAAAGGGTACTTTTATTTGTTTTTATTTGTGTTATTCTTAAAGATTAGTAACAAGTGTCAAGGATTTCTTTCTACTCCCTGTTCCCTGTTGCCCGTTCCCATTGGCTGAATACTTACAAAGATTACGAACCCTTGATCCTTTTTCCTCAAGAGGTGCAATCACCCACAGAAAGTCCTTTAGATACCAACCATTCCCGATTGAATAGCCGTGATTGATAACGACCACCGCCATCACAAAGTACAGTCACAATTGTATGACCAGGTCCCATTTGTTTAGCCAGAGCAACAGCAGCTCCGACATTAATCCCGACAGACCCTCCCATAAATAATCCATCCCGGCTCAGCAGCTGGTAAACTACCCGGAGACATTCGTGGTCATCAATTTGAATGGCATCATCAATGGGAGCCCCTTCCATATTCCCAGTAATACGGCTGTTACCGATACCTTCTGTAATAGAGCTACCTTCCGGTTTAATTTCACCGGTCTTGACATAACTGTACAAACCACTGCCCATGGGGTCAGCCACCACACATTGAAGGTTAGGATTTTTTTCTTTCAAATACATCGCTACCCCTGCATAGGTCCCACCTGTACCAGTTGCTGAAACCCAAGCATCAATTTTTCCGTCAGTTTGCTGCCACAGCTCTGGCCCAGTGGTTTCATAATGAGCCTGTCGGTTTGCCAAATTATCAAACTGATTCGCCCAGATGGCATTATCCATTTCTTGGGCAATGCGTCCAGAAAGCTTTACATAATTATTCGGGTCTTTGTAGGGTACTGCTGGCACTGGGCGAACTTCAGCTCCCAGGGTTCTGAGGGTATCCATTTTTTCTTGGGATTGAGTTTCCGGGATAATAATCAGGCACTTGTATCCCTTAGCATTACAGATATGGGCTAGACCAATGCCTGTATTGCCAGCGGTTCCTTCAACAACTGTACCCCCAGGCTTGAGTAAGCCTTTTTCTTCTGCATCTTTAATAATATAGAGGGCAGCTCGGTCTTTTACAGAACCTCCTGGATTGAGAAACTCAGCTTTCCCTAGGATTTCACAACCCGTCTCTTCGCTAAAGCTGTTTAACCGAATCAGTGGTGTATTCCCAACTGTATCAACAAAATCTGCTTTGATATCCATTTCAATCAAGTTTAAATTACAAATTATAAAGAATGAAGAATTAAGAATTAAAAATGAAGAATGAAGAATTAAGAATGAAGAATTAAGAATGAAGGATGAAGAATCCTTAATCCTTCATCCTTCAGACCTGATAATTATTTTATATCATGTCAGGATAATTACCCTGTCTTGATGCAGTCGCTCATGGGGGAAACCCCCAAGACCGCGCTGCATCGCTTAATAAAAATCTCCCCCATCTCCCCATCTCCCCATCTCCCCATCTCCCCATCTCCCCATCTCCCCACACTTTTATTCTGGGTATTCAACCGAACTTGATATTACTTGTTAGGTTGGGGTGTCATCCGCAGATAGGGCTTAATTACCTCATATCCTTTGGGAAACCGTTCCTTCAACTCTTCTGGATCTTTGATGGATGGTACAATAACGCAGTCATCCCCGTCTTTCCAGTTAACGGGAGTAGCGACTTTATAGTCATCGGTCAACTGTAGAGAGTCAATCACTCGCAGGATTTCGTCAAAGTTACGACCGGTGCTAGCAGGGTAGGTTAACACTAACCGCAATTTCTTCTGTGAGTCGATGACGAAAACAGAGCGTACGGTTAGGGTATTGTCAGCATTAGGGTGGATCATATCGTAAAGGTCAGACACCTTTTTATCTGGATCCGCCAAAATAGGGTAGTTGACCGTTGTTGTCTGGGTTTCGTTGATATCTCCAATCCAGCCTTTGTGGGAGTCAACATCATCCACGCTCAAGGCTATCACTTTAACATTGCGCTTCTCAAATTCGGGCTTGAGTTTAGCAACCATACCTAACTCGGTGGTGCAAACTGGGGTGAAGTCCGCTGGGTGAGAAAACAGCACTACCCAGCTATCTCCTGCCCATTGATACAAATTAATCTCACCTTCGCTAGAATTCTGAGTAAAGTCGGGTACGGTATCCCCCAATCGTAGAGTCATGGCTAAATCCTGTTGCTATTTGTTCTTCTCAGGATTGTTATAGTGCCACAAAACTCAAGTTTATTCGTCAGCTTTTAGATCTATTTTAGGATTTGCTTAGGAATTCGTTATTCAGTGGTCAGCGGTCAGCCGTCAGCGGTCAGCCGTCATCCATTGGCGTAGCGTGGCCTTGGCCTTTGGCCACGCTGCGCTAACAGTAGCTCTATCTGTAGCCCATAAGCTGATAGCTGATACGCGACACGCTGATAGCTGATATAGCAATCCGTGTAGGAATTGAGAGAATTTTGATGCGATATTCCCTACTCCCTGTTCCCTGTTCCCTGTTCCCTGTTCCCTTTGCTATAGCTGATAGCTCATAGCTTACAAAGCAACATTTGTCAATGAACTAGGGTGGGAATCGTCTTCTCGAAAAAGTTTAGGTCTTGTGTCTGGACTTCGATATTATGAGATGATGAGAAACAAAAATTAAACTAAACCCACAGAGATTAATTTCTCTTAGTGCTGTGTTGTGTAAGTAAGGAGTTTTATGATGAAAAAATTGGTTCATCTGGCAGTGTTATGCCTTCTAGTGCTTAGCTTGGGGTGCTTGGGCTTACCCCAAAATGCGATCGCTTCCCCTATGTCTTCAGCAGACACATTTTCGTTAAATAACTTAACGTTGCCCTCATCTACCGCTTTAATCGCTCGTTCCCGGAGCAATGCGGCTGATCGCAAGTTAGCCACCGAGTTTGGTAAGAAGACTGACCTGAACAATACTCCTTTGCGTAAGTTTCGCAAATATCGCGGATTCTACCCAAACTTGGCTCGTAAGATTGCTGATAATGCTCCCTACGAGTCAGTAGAAGATGTTCTGAACATTAAGGGACTCAGCGCAAAGCAGAAGAAAAAGTTACAAAAGGAAATTGATAAAGGTAATTTTACCGTGACTAAGACCTCAGAAGTTTATAATGCGGGCGACGATCGCGTTAATCCTGGCGTGTACTAATAACGCCATTGGTGGTTAGCTTTAAATTTCCTGTCTCAAAATAAAGCTTTTCTAGCTGAGCGCTGAGCGCTTAGCTAGATCAATCCAGGGTTTAAAGGGCTCTAACTCAGCTGAGCACAAAAACTAGCTGGAATAGTTGACGGTGCGTGCTTGTCAATCAGGGTAATAGACTCCCAGACAGTGGTGTTGATTATCTGTAATTACCCAAGGATGAGTTACATAGGTTTGTTGAGTATAACCTTGGCCTGGTTTGAGCTGATAATAGTATGTTCTGTTGCCCTGGTAGTTCAGCCAATAAGTCTTGATTAGCTGAGGGGGTGAAATTATCCATTAAAAGCTTGCTATATAAGGCTTTGAGGCCAATGAACTCAGGGAAGATACAGTCGGAAATTAACTCTCGCTCGATTCATTTTCTGGAAGCTCAAACCATTATAACTACGTCCAAAGGAGCGCCCAAAACAGAATGTATCTTTTTGTAACTTATGGGCTGAAATTATTACCCAGTAAGGATTTCAGCTTGCATATCATATTATGTTCGGATAATTAGTTATAAAAAACCATTACCCTTGAAACCTTACTTTTTTACTTCTGCCTTCTGCCTTCTGCCCTCTGCCTTGCTTTCGACGCTTAGTATAAGTATTTAACCGGACATGATATCACCCCCCCAGGAGAAAGTTGCATAAATGGTCACAGTATTGGCGAATTCAAGAAATCTAACGAAATATTTAAAGTTAGAGGGTTTAAACGCATACAGATCTAGGATAGGTCTAGCTTCTTGGCAACTATGCTTACGTCGCTTTATTCGCATCTAAAAAGGGCTGTACTACATGTTAACTGTAGCCGTTATTACATTTTGTGTAGATCGAGACAGAGAATTAGAGCGCTGCATCAATAGCGTCAGACTACAGCAAGTACCTACAATACATTATGTCTTTTCAGAACGAGTTAATGAGTTAAAAACTAGCCCAGTACTCAAACCAATCAAAGATCTTGTCAGGTGGGTAGCCATTGAAGATGTACCCTACCACGAGCACTCCTCTCCTCGCATGGCTAAACTACGTCAGTCTGCCCTAGAAAAAATCCAGGAACCTTTTGTCTGTTTTCTAGATGACGATAATGAGTTTTTGCCTAATCATCTAAGTAGTTTGTTGCACTGTATTCAAGAGCAGCAACTAGATGCTGCCTACTCTTGGAGGATTCTACTCCACCCTGACGGTTCTCTTTTTGAAGGGGATTATTATCCCTGGCATGCAGATCCAAAGACTGCAACTCTTCTCTATAAATGGTGTGTAGACAACGAAGTTATCCGTTTGGGAGATGCTGTTGTGTATGATGGTCCTCGAGTTTCAGACGATCCTCGAAATGTAGCAACGGTAGATATGAATGAGTGGTTGTTCAGGACTAAATCACTGCTGCGTATTGGCTTTAATGCAGAATTCACTCAAGAAGAGCTGGATAATCAGGTAGGAGAAGATGACAAGATTCTAAAGAAAATCTTAAATATTGATTTTCGGTTTGCTTCCAGTCAACAAGCTACTGTTAAATACTATTTGGGTGGAGTTTCCAATTCAGATGACAATTATCGATATTCGATATGATAGTTCGTCAAATTAGCAGGTTAGCCATTGATGGAGGAACCCCTATCTTCGAAAGGCAGTGGCCCACATGGCCTCAATCCGATGCAGAAACTGAATCGGAAGTTATTAAAGTATTACGCAGTGGGCGTTGGACCATCAGCGGATTCTCTAATGGTAAACCTTTACAAGAACAGATATTTGCTTCTGCATTTAGCAGCTTTCTGGGCGCTAAGTACTGTATTCCAACTGATCATGGGACATCAGCTTTAGAGCTAGCGATGGAAGCTTGTGATGTTAAGCCGATGGACGAAGTCATTGTGCCTGGGCTTACTTGGGTGGCTTGTCCATATTCTGTTCTGGCTCAGCAAGCGATTCCTGTGTTAGCTGATGTTGATCCAAAGACCATGTGTCTTGATCCCAAATCAGTGAAGCAGCTGATTACTTCTAAGACTAAGGCAATTTTGGTAGTTCATCTCTACAGTCGTATTGCCAATATGTCGGCACTATGTCAGATTGCTAAAGAGCATGGTTTAACAATTATAGAAGACTGCGCCCAGTCCCATGGCGCACGCTGGAAAGGTAAGTGCGTGGGTACACTCGGTCAAGTTGGAGCATTTAGCATGCAACAGGGTAAGCCTTTGACTGCAGGGGAGGGAGGATGCTGCGTCACGAATGATGATGACCTAGCCGAGAGAATTTATCGCTTTCGTACAGATGGACGTTTCTTAGCAGGCGAAGATGGTCGTACTTTAGGACGAACAGAGTTGCTGGAATCTGGCCACGTCCTTAGTGGACGTAATCGATGTCTTTCTGATATTCAGCTTGCAATCTTAACGATCCAGCTTAAAAAGCTTAAAGCCCAAAATGAACAGAGAAGAAGCAATGCAGCTTATCTTGCCCAGCTCTTACAACAATTGCCTGGTATTTCTATTCCGTCTTATCACGAACCAGATGATGAGGAAGTCTATTACCATTTTGCTTTTTTCTTAAATGAGACATTTTTACGGGGAAAAACCGTTGCCTGGGTTGGGGAAGCACTCTCAGCAGAGCTTGGAACATGGGTACATCAACCATATGTTCCTCTATCACGTCATCCACTGTACGTTCCTGAGAAAAAAGCTTGGGTTCAGCAGTCAGAGTCAGTGAAAAGTTTAGTTGACAAAAAACGTTTTCATCTTCCTTCTTCAGAAGAAGTACATGAAAAAACCTTACTGTTACACCACTCTGTTTTATTGTCACCCCGTGAGGATATGGATATGATTGCAGCGGCACTTCACAAAATCTATTCTGGGATAAATTAGAAATTATGAAAACTTTGCTTTCCCCGAACTTTAGTGAGCAGCTAAAAAGCAGCAAATTTCTTGAAGTTTGCTTCAACTTTGGCGAGCGCAACATGCCCATCCTGATTGGTCAAGATGTACATCATGAGTGCATTAAGTTTTGCCAACAAAAGAATCCTGATCAAATATTTTTTATCGCAGATGATCGTGTTTGGGAACTGTATGGAACTGTCATTGAATCACGATATTGTTCTAATTTTTCAGTGCGTAAAGCGCTGGTCAAACCCTCTGAGAAATTAAAGACCTTAGATCAAGTTAATCGTCTCTTAGAAGAGGCGATTGCAGCGGGGGTAACTCGCCGCAGTATCGTGATTGCCCTTGGAGGCGGGCTTGCAGGGAATATTGCTGGGATGGTTGCAGGCCTGCTTTACCGAGGCATTTCTATGGTTCATATGCCAACAACCTTCCTGGCCATGTCAGATTCAATTTTATCACTCAAACAGGCCGTAAATGGTCAGCGTGGGAAGAACCTGTTTGGCATGTACTACTTACCTGAAGCTAGTTTTGTCTCTGTCAATTTCTTGAAGACTTTGCCTGAAAAAGAACTTATTGCTGGCATCAATGAACTAATCAAAAATTGCCTTGTTTTTGATGCTGAACAAACAGAAAAGCTGGTCTCCTTGATTAGGCAGCCAGCTAATGATTCCACGTGGATTCAATTAGTTTTGCTCGGGATAAAGGCAAAACAGAAGCTACTTCTTATCGATCCTTATGAAAAGGGAATAGGGATTTCCCTGGAGTATGGCCATACGGTGGGTCACGCTTTAGAGGTCCAGCACAGTGAATTATCCCATGGGATTGCTGTTGGATTAGGAATGTTAGTAGCTTCTGCCATCTCCTTAAATCGAGAATGGTTAAGTGAAGAGGAGTATTGGTTACACTACCGTCTACTCCATGGTGCTAATCCGAAGATTCAATTTCCACAGACCCTCGATTTTGACAAAACCCTCCAACTGATCCGGAAGGACAACAAACATGGCTATCTCAGTTCAGGTTTAGAACAACATCCCTTTGTTTTATTGCGGTCGATTGGTCTGGTTGCGATGACTCATGAAAAACCTTTAGTCTGTGTTAATGAGGCTGAGATACTCACGGCGATAGAGCGAGCCCGTAGAGATATTGATGTATTTTCTCAAACACACAGTTCTGTCTCAACAAAAGCAATGCAGGAGGCCTAATCATGTTTGATCAGGCTGTTATTCTCGCAGGAGGAAGAGGAACGCGTCTTGCTCCTCTTACAGATACTTTGCCAAAGGTTATGGCTCCAGTTGAAGAACATCCTTTCTTGGAGTACCAAATTCAGTATCTACAGCGACAGGGCATTCGGTCAATCTTGCTATTACTTGGCTATCGCTGGGAACAAGTGAAAGATTACTTTGGTAATGGCCATAAGTGGAATGTTGAGATTGAATATAGTGTCGAAACAATGCCATTAGGGACAGCAGGCTGCTTATCCAATGCCTATGAAAAGTTGAATGATGTATTTGTTGTTGTCTACGGTGACTCTTTTCTGCCGTGTGACTACTCGCTGATGTTTCAACATTCTCAGCAGTACGATCAAACAGCCATCATGACAATCTATCCAAATCAAGGTGAACTGCCGGTTCCCAATAATGTTCGAGTCAGCCCTGATGGATTTCTCCAGCAATACATTAAAGATAGACCCGATCTGAAACTTGAATATGTTGATGCAGGGGCTTTAGTCTTACATCTTAACCATATAGATAACTTTCCCAATAAAATTCCAGCTAGCTTAGAAGAAGATATTTTTCCAGATTTCGCATCCGCTGGAACAATGCAAACCTTTATGAGTAAACATCGTTTTTATGACATTGGTACCCCGAGCCGACTAGACCAGTTTCGTCAAGATTTTTCCCAATTTTTTTGACTCGAAATATAAATGCAGTCTTGTAAAATAAATATTAAAATCATGAGTCCTGTTACATCAATAAAAAAGAGCAAATATCGGCCTCGACAGATAATTGAAAATCCAAGGAAATATGCTAAAACACTCAGTGATGTACTCGCTAATTTGGATTTTGATACGGTTGAAGCGATCGCCCATCTCATTGCAGATGTTGGATTACGACAGGCACAGGTTTTGCTCATTGGGAATGGTGGCAGTGCCAGTAATGCATCCCATTATCACTGTGACTTAACTAGTGCTTTTCGCACCTATCAATCACGGCTGCGAGTTCTCAATTTGGCAGGCTCTCCATCGATTATTACTGCACTTGGCAATGACTTTGATTTCCGAAAGATCTTTAGTTTTCAGGTTAAGGAAACAGGCAATCCGGGTGACCTTTTATTGATGCTAACGGCCTCAGGTAATTCGCCTGACATTTTAGAAGCCTGTGCAACTGCTCAAGATCTCAGTATCAAAACGATATCGATCACCGGGTTTGGTGGTGGTAAAGTTGCTTCAATGGCTGATTTGAACCTTACGATTCCCTCTAATAATTATGGTGTTATCGAAGATGTTCAGCTCGTTTTAGGACATATGTTTAGCCAGAAGATTTGTGGATTATTTGAAGATAAGATTGATGTTTAGGGTCAATTCTTCTTATGGCAACTCAGTTAAAACTTAAGCCAGCGATCTTCTTAGACCGGGATGGCACATTGATCAAGCATGTTCACCATCTCTGCAATCCTGAGGATGTAGAGTTAGAGCCCACTGCTGTTTCTGCACTATCTTTGCTACGAGAAGCTGGGTTTGCTTGCGTCGTAGTCACGAATCAATCTGTTGTAGGAAGGGGGATGTTAAGTCTGAAGGGCTTAGAATCTATTCATGCCAGACTGGAGATGCTACTTCACGACCAAGGGATTGGCATTGATGCTATTTATTACTGTCCCCATGTTCCTCAAACTTCAGACCTGACGCAGATCGAGCACATTGACCGCAAACCTGGGCCAGGCATGCTACTGCGGGCTGCGCAAGAAATGGGGCTCTCAATTTCACAAAGTTGGATGATTGGAGATTCAATTAGTGACGTTTTAGCAGGGGCCAACGCTGGCTGCAAAGGAAGTTGTTTAATTCAATCTAATCTCTATCGACCTGAATGGACAAATGCTGCAGAAGTTTCGTATTTAGCGTCTGATCTTCTGGATGCAGTTAAATATATTTTGCATGCTTCGCTGCTTGCAGACTCTCCTGATGAAATCATCGACGCTATTTCAGCTTCTAATCTCTAGATTAACCTAATTTCTAAAGAGTAGCTATGACAGTTTTAGTAACGGGTGCAGGTGGATTTATTGCTAGCCATCTTGTTGAGATGTTGCTTCAGAATGGGCATCAAGTCAGAGCTTTGGTTCGTTACAATAGTCAAGGCAGCTGGGGACATCTTCAAGACATTCAGCCTCAGTTACGAGAAAATCTAGAGGTTTGTCTAGGCGATATTACCGATCCCTACTTCGTGACAGATCTGGTTGCAAATTGCGAGGTTGTTTTCCATCTGGCAGCATTGATCGGAATTCCCTATTCCTATCACGCTCCTGCTTCTTATCTTGCAACCAATACAGGTGGAACTTTGAATATCTTGCAAGCCTGCCGACAAAAAACAGTGCGTCGGGTTATTATTACTTCAACTAGTGAAGTGTACGGTACTGCCCTCTATACACCGATGAGGGAGGATCATCCTTTACAGGCTCAATCTCCTTATGCTGCGAGTAAGATTGCAGCTGATAAACTTGCGGAATCTTTCTTTTGCACTTATGACTTGCCTGTCGTTACCCTACGACCATTTAACACCTATGGTCCTCGGCAGTCAGCGCGGGCTATTATTCCAACGGTGCTGTCTCAGGCTATGGCAGGAACGAACACAATTCGTTTAGGAAATTTAACGCCCAAGCGAGACTTAACCTTTGTATTGGACACTGCGAGAGCCTTCTTATTGGCATCAGAAGCATCAGGTATCGAGGGAGAAACTATCCATTTTGGACAGGGTAATGCAGTGAGCGTGGCAGAAATTGCCCATACTTGCTTAAAGGTCGTAAACAGTCATGCTGAGATTATAAGTACGGCTGAACGGCAACGTCCCAAGCAAAGTGAAGTTGATCTACTTTTGTGTGATGCTTCAAATGCAAAACAGCGATTAGGATGGCAGCCTCAGGTGTCTTTGGAAGCAGGACTATTACAGGTTGCTGAATATATGAAACAGCACCAAGCTCAATATCGAAATCAAGACTATGTTGTCTGAGAGGTAGTATGAAAGGGTCTGGCTCAAGTACCGATCACCATCTTACCGCAGGAATGAAGGCTGTCATTTTAGCTGGAGGAAAAGGCACGCGCCTTAAGCCCTTTACAGTCAATTTTCCTAAACCTTTAGTTCCACTAGGTGATGTTCCGATTATAGAAATTCTCATCCGCCGTCTGCTTCGCTATGGCATTACCAACATTACCCTAACATTGGGCCATTTAGCAGAGTTGGTGAAGGCTTACTTTGATCATCGACATAGCTTGGTAGAAAAAATAAACCTGGATTTTGTTGAAGAGGAAGAGCCAACGGGAACTGCAGGCTCGTTATCCTTCATTCCAAATCTTGACCAAACATTTTTGGTCATGAATGGTGATTTACTCACTGATTTAAATTTTAACCATCTTATTCAGTTTCATCGAGATAAGAATGCGGCACTTACGATCGCCTGCTATACTCGGAATGTCAAGATTGATTTGGGTGTCTTGAAGCTGAATGACCACCATCAAGTGATTGACTACATCGAAAAGCCAGAGACCTCTTATCCGGTCAGCATGGGGATCTATGCCTATGAGCCCCGTGTCCTTAAATATATTGAGTATGGCAAATACCTCGATCTCCCAGACTTAGTTTTACGGCTAATAGAGGAAGGCGAGCAAGTCTGTGCTTATCCTGCCAATTGCCTTTGGCTAGATATTGGTCGGCCCGATGACTATGCAAAAGCCCAAGATTTATTTGCTGAGAAACGGGAGGAATTTGACCTTGTCTAACTGGAAAGTTCCCCTCAGCGATTTGGATTACGGAGTAGAAGAAGAAAAGGCTATTCAGCGAGTTCTCCAGCGGCAATGGCTGTCTATGGGGCCAGAAGTCAAAGTTTTTGAGGAAGAGTTTTCATCGTTTTTGGGAGTTAAGCACGCGATCGCCGTTTCGAGTGGTACCGCTGCCCTGCAACTCGCTTACCTGGCTTTGGGATTAGGAAAAGAAGACGAAGTTATTCAACCTGCGCTTAATTTTGTTGCTGCGGCTAACACGGCTATTGCAGTGGGTGTTCGCCCCATTTTTGCAGATATCATTAGCCTGGATGAACCAACCCTTGATATCACAGATGTTGAACATCGAATTACGCAGCAAACAAAGGCAATTGTCGTTATGCACTATGGAGGATATCCCTGTCGCATGGCTGACCTTCGAGCCCTCTGTGAACGCCATGATTTAGCCGTGATTGAGGATGCTTGCCATGCAGTGGGTGCTCGCTACCTGGACTCACAAGCTCGGTTTCCTCACGGTCATCGAGTGGGACAACTGGGAGATATTGCCTGTTTCTCGTTCTTTAGTAATAAAAACCTGGCGACAGGAGAAGGAGGGCTCATCACAACCGATCAAGACGATTTGGCCAAGCGTGTTCGCTTATTGCGCTCCCACGGAATGACTACGCTAACCTGGGAACGCCACAAGGGACACGCCCGATCTTACGATGTAGTTCTACATGGTTTTAACTATCGTTTTGATGAAATCAGAGCTGCCTTAGGACGCACACAACTTCAAAAGCTAGAGAGCAATAATCATCGACGACAGGAAATCGTGAATGCCTATTATAGTCAGCTGGATTCATTGTCTAATTGGATAATTCCTTTCCGCCATTTCTCTGGTGACTCAGCTTATCATTTAATGCCAATTGTCGCACCCGATCAACGTACACGTGAACGTGTTGTTCAAGACTTGAAGCTTGCAGGCATCCAAACCAGTCTACATTATCCCTGCATTACTAATTTTACTGCTTTTGGACATTTAGAAGCTTCTGGAGTCGAAAAAAGTAAGGCGTTTTCTCAAAGGGTGATAACCCTTCCTCTGTATCCAACGATGACATTAGATCAGGTCAATTATGTTTGTTCTAATTTGCTTTCATCCTCCCGGATATCGCTTTTGGAGGATTCAAATGATGCCTAAGTCATGACTGTAGGGCTGTTAGAAGGCTTTTCCATATTAATTAGTATCATTTTTTGAGGAGATAATTTATGTTATCCATCAGCAAAACAATCGAAAACAATTCTCAAACACAAATAGTTTCAGCTCACTGTAGCGATTATCCACAGGGACTTTACATTGAATTAACTGATCGGTGTAATCTTCTCTGTCCCATGTGTCGACAATCAGCCGTTGCGGGTGATGTTCTGTCGCTAGAGGTGTTCAAAGAGATTGCAGATGCACTTTTTCCTCATGCCCGCTTTGTCGATTTGCGCGGTTGGGGTGAAAGTACACTACTACCTAATTTCGAGGCATATCTCGATTATGCTATGCGGTTTCCACTGCAGAAAAAATTGATCACTAATGCAACAGTAAATAAACCCCACCTGTGGCAGAAGCTTGGAGAAGCGGGGGTGATTGTTGGTGTTTCCATTGATGCAGCGGATCCCGAACTCTATGAACAGCTGCGAGTAGGAGCAAAACTAGAAAAAATGTTGGCAAATGTTCGCCAGATCATCCGAGCAGCAGAAACTTCGGGGTTAGATCCAAAGCAGCAAGTTTATTTCTGCATTACTGCCAGTGGTATGAACTTGCTGGATATCAAGAATATTGTTCACATCGGTCTCGACCTTGGGATTGACCGTTTTAAGCTGGAGCCCTTGAAAACCAGTGATGGCGATCCAAATCATCTGAAGTACCATATCCAAACCGTGAAAGCAGAAACAGCTGCTTTGAAAACCCTAGTTGAGGAAACAGGGGCTCGTATTGAACTTTCTGCCTCATTGATTGAAGAACAAGTGTATGAGCCAGCGGTTAGAAAATTGTGTATTCATCCTTGGCAATACCTTTATGTCAATAGTCGAGGACGCATGGGATTTTGTGATCACCTTAATGGGGTGGAAGAGTTCACATTTGCAAATTGGAGTGAGGGAAGCTTCGAAGATTTCTGGAATGGTCCCGAGATGGTTCAACTGAGGAAAGAGCACTTGGCACGCTTCAATCAGGGACAGGAAATTGCAATCTGTGGTGATTGTAATTGGTGCTACAACCGTCGCTATATGGACCTAGAGGATATGATCGATCCGAACTGGTCAGAATACCGAGTACAACTTTAGGAGATGCAATCAATGCAGGAAAAATATTGCTGTCCCTGGGAACATCTCTTTTACGAACCAGTATTACTGGATTCTGCTTCTGGAGATGCTGATAGCGGTGATACGGTTGAATACTATCAGTCGGCGCTGAAATCTGGAGAGCATCGTATCTTAGATATTGGTTGTGGGACAGGTCGCTTAGCAATTCCTCTGGCTCAATGTAATTATGAGGTCCACGCAGTTGATTGCTCGCCAGAGATGATTTCTTTCTTCCAGGACAAGTTAAAAAGTTTCAGCCAGGAAGGACACTCTAGCCTGCAAGATAATCTACATCTCAGTTCCCTGGATATTGTGACATCTTCCTATGGGAAGAAGGTTGATGTTGCGATCGCAGTCGATGACTTTCTAACCCATTTTCTGGACAAATCTAGTTTACGGAGTGCCCTTAAGAATATTGCCCTTAGCCTTAAGCTAGGAGGACGTTTTATGACAGATTTACGTGGTCGCAGTCAAGAACGACTGGCCAAAGCTAGCCAAGCCGGAGCTAAACCAATGCTTTTTTTTGGGATTGTTCATCAAGTATCAACCCCTTCTGGGAATCGCTCTGTTGCCATGCGCTCAGCTGAAGATTACGATCCCCATAGACAAATCATGACAAGTAACCAAATATTTGAATGGATTGCACCTGATGGGACAGTTGAGCGCACAGTCTATCGTACACTCCGACAGCGATTGTACCATCAAGAAGAACTAGAAAAGATTGCTTTAGACGTCGGTCTAAGGTTGGTATCTGTGTACAAGCGTCTTCATCCCATGCAGCCAGCCAGCTTTACCTCAGGGATGTCTTTAGAATTTTGCACAGTGTAGTTGAAAAACTTCAAATACGTGTATGGACTTACTTCTCTCAGCCCACGCTGATGATGTTGCTTATTCGATTGGTGGTCTTCTGCTGAAAGGATATTGTCACGAACCTAAGCTTGTGACTGTTTTTCAAAAGAGCATTTATGCGCCCTATAGTGTGGAATCAGGATCCTCCGAGGCCGTTATTTGCAATATTCGATATGCAGAGGATATCGCCTACGCGAATAAGTTAGGGCTTCAGCATGAGGGCATCGGTCTTAAGGATGTGACACTTCGGGGTTATACTAACCTGGATACAATCTTTACTGTAACTGATTATCGTCAGGATCCCGATGCGGAAGCAAGTATTCAAGCTATTCAGTCCTTTTTAAACACGCAAACTGGTGTAACACGCCTTTGGGTTCCTCTGGGAATTGGCAACCATATCGATCACATCATTCTGCAGAAAGCTGTTTTGTTATGGTCAGCCACTTCTTCGCTGGAAAAGATTTTTTATGAAGATGTTCCCTATACGGGGTTTGAAGAACTCAGTACAATTGAAACCTGGGTTCAGCAAACCTTAGGTGCTGCTGAGTTAGAAATGATTGACATCTGTCAACACCTTGAAGAAAAGCTCCAAAATTTACAACTATATTCCTCACAAGTCTCTTCCGAAGATCTTGAGCGGGTTAAGTTTCATGCTCAGCGCATTGTAGCCGGAACGGCTGTGGAACGTATTTGGCGTCAGAAGACCTGACGCTTTAATCAATTAGCATTGCAAACTAATTAGTACACTAGGTACATAGAAGTGTACCTATGAATATTGGCAATCCATGAACATCGTAATTGTGACTCAATGGCTCGAGCATATGGGAGGATCGGAGGTCCTAACCATGGCCACTGCACTGGCTTTAGACCTGTTGGGACACCAGGTGACGGTTATGATCGCGGAAGGAACCATTCACCCTAGCTTTACAGCACAATTACAACAGCAAAACATTCGTTTTATTTCTTTAGATGTCGAGGGTTCCCTAGACAAAAAACTCAATACTCTCCAAGCGTTATTAGTACAACAGTCATGGGACATCCTTCACTTTATTCCGGTGGAGTCCTTAGCTTGTGCCTGGGTGCAACATACAACAGATACAGCGCATAACAACATTCCGATTGTAGTTACAGAAACCACCAATGCTTCTCCCTCAGTTTGGTGGATGGGCAAAGATGAACAATATGTGTTGCAGAACGTTCAGGGTGTGATTGCCATGTCTTATCAGGCAGCAAGTAACATTTGGCGTTTACGTGACAAAAACAAGCCTCTACATGTGATTCCCTCCTTTTTACCTCCCCAGAATAGATCCTGGGAAACCTTTATGAGTCCAATTGCAGAGACTGCATTTAACCATATTGGTTGTATCAGCCGTTTGTCTGAGGAAAAAGGGTTAGAATTCCTATTAGCAGCAATGGCAATGCTCAAGGCTGAAAACTCTCAGATAACGCTCCATTTATACGGTGATGGACAAGAGCGTTACCGAGTCGAGTCTCTCATTCGTGCCTTTGAGCTGGAGAATTCGGTGATTTTACATGGCTATGTTGAGGATATCTATGAAGCGATCGAGCAGTGTAGCTTATTTGTTTTGCCGTCTTTGCTTGAAGGCCTTCCCCTTTCGTTGCTCGAGATTATGGCATCAGGTCGCACCTTCATTGCAACGAATGTGGGCGGTATACCAGAACTTGTCAATGATGGCGATTGGGCCATGCTGGTCGAAAAAGGAGATTCCAGAGCATTGGCGAATGCAATCAAATGTATTGCCTATAATCGAGAACATTTACTGCATGCTGGCAAAAAGGCAAGAGCTGTGTACGAAAAATCTTGGCATTCCAAACTCATGGCAGAAACTATCGTTAAATTCTACAAAGATGTTTTGAGCCGAGCTGACCTGTAGAGAAATTTCTCCCCAGTTACTAACACAACATTTAACTCACGAGCCTGGTCACAAAATTCTCAAACTGTAGAGGCATTCAAGTATTTTCCTAGAAGCCCACCTAACTTCATCAGCACTGTAATGGCAGCGACGATGAAAAATCTTATAACCCACATTCCGCAGGTTGACAGTGTTGCTGGGGGATTTTATTAAAAATGCTAGAATGCTTACTATATAAGCATTAAACCCAGATTAATACGAGCGTGGTGCTAGCCAGCTCAAACCCCAGTCAATTCGGGCATGTGAGTCGTCCAGGGGAGAGATTAGTTGGGGCAACGATTGAGGGTAGCAATTGCGTAAACTGTGCGTTCGCTGCGCCACTAATAGCCGACCCAATGGGGTCGAATAGCCGACAATGAAGGACTATTCAACCGTGAGTCGGTTGGGACTTAATTCCTGAAACCATTGCCCCGTCTGACTTTTAAAATCTTCAAAACGTACATGAGGACCTGCGGAATGTGAGTTATAAGCCATCAGCCCGGTTTAATTTAGAGTATTTATTGTTCGTATTTATACTAACTAGTAACTAGTAAAATTTATTGAGTAACATTATTTACAATCTGGATAGCTTCTTGCATAAGCAAGTCCAGATGATGCTCACTTTTGAAACTTTCTCCATAAACCTTATAAACGGGCTCTACCATTTCCGTTCCTGACGGACGAGCAACAAACCATCCATTAGTCGTCCTGATCTTAATCCCTCCCAATGATGCATCATTCGCCGGAGCCCTGGTAAATTTAGCAACAATAGGATCCCCCGCCAGAGTAGACGCACTTATTTCAAACTCTGAGAGTTGACTTAGTTTTTTCTTTTGGCCTGGTTTAGCAGGAACAAAAATCTTAGTATAGTAACATTCACCATACTTATCGGTTAAATCTTGATAGTGCCTGCTGAGATCCTTTCCACTTTTCGCAAAAATTTCTGCTGCCAACAAGTTCATGACAATCCCATCTTTATCTGTTGTCCATACAGAACCGTCTTTACGCTGAAAAGATGCTCCAGCACTTTCCTCACCAGCAAAATTTAGACTACCTTCTTGCAGTCCTGGAACAAACCATCTGAATCCAATGGGAGCTTCATAGAGTGAGTAGCCAATCGAACGAGCAACCCGATTGAGCATATCACTGGTCACAATAGATTTACCGATAACACCGCTGGCAGACCAATCAGATCGCGATTGAGCCAGATAACCAATTGCTACAGCAAGAAAGTGGTTGGGAGGGATTAAACCAGCATTAGGTGTGACCACACCAAAGCGATCGCTATCTGCATCATTGCCAAAAGCTATATCATACTTATCTCTTACTTTCACTAAGTTAGCCATGACCTCAGGAGAAGAGCAATCCATGCGGCGCTTGCCATCCCAATCAGGTGCCAGAAAATAAAAACTTGGATCAATGGTTCGCTCAAGGATATCTAGCTTGAGTTGATAATGCTCAGCAATTGCATCCCAGTAACAAACACTCGAACCACCTAACGGATCAACACCAATATGAATATCTGAGGTGGAAAGAGCTTTTAAGTCTACAACTGTGCATAAATCTCTAACATAACCAGAAATATAATCGTAAATATGAGTGGTAGGAGCCTTTAGAGCTTTTTCATAGGTCCACCGCTTGACCTCTCGATTACCATTCCCTAAGAGTTGATTAGCACGCGCCTCAATCCATTGAGTTGCTATGGGCTGCGCTGGCCCACCTGAGGGCGAGTTGTACTTTATACCGCCGTCGCAAGGAGGATTATGAGACGGGGTGATAATCAGGCCATCAGCCAAATGTCTTATCTTCCCCCTATTATAGTGAAGAATTGCATAGGAAATAACTGGTGTTGGCGTATAGCGAGCATCCCCCGTCAAGGGAGCAATGTAAATATCTATTTCATGGGCAGAGAAAACTTCTAAGACAGTTCTTTGGGCGGGTGATGACAGGCCATGAGTATCCATTCCTACAAACATTGGACCACAAATTCCCTGTTGTTGACGAAATTCCGCGATCGCCTGAGCGATCGCAAGAATATGAGCTTCATTAAAACTTCCCAAGGTCGATGTACCTCGATGCCCAGCTGTACCAAATTTTACACGTTGCTTTGTGTCACCTGGTTGAGGTTGGATACTGTAGTAATCACTTAAGAGATTTTGTGACTCAACTTCTTGATCTGGCCCAAGAATGTAAGCCCCTAATTCTTTCGATTCTCTCATCTTCATTATTCTTTTATTGACGTTCTTTCCCTAACTCATACCCCTGTCTTTTATACCAGGGTAAACGCATCTAATTTGGTCTAAATGGTAACATACAAAACTCTCATTAAGTCAATTTTTTTTTTAATTCGAATAAATCCCATCCTAAAGCAGTTTTTTTTTGTTCAAAGTCAACAAATTTTACGCTGACTTTGAACAATAATCAAAGTCGGATTTGCGTACGAAACCCGAATGTAGAGTACTCTCAAATCGACCAAGGATAACACGGCCAAGAATTGAGAATGAATTGTGCTTATTGAGAATCAACAGGGTAATTATAGATTTTTGATATTATTGTTTAGTTTTTAACTGTAAATTTTGATACAAATTTCGATGCGTTTACCCTGTATACTCTACAGGCTCCTAGTTATAACTAGTCGCACCCCATATCCCAATCTCGTTTTCTGCTGCTTCATTAGAGATTTTAGTTCTTCTACTGATTCAGCAATGTCTATTTTCGGTACTCCTGACATCGATAATTATTCTGATTTTTTTTACTTTACCAAGTCTCTCATATCAAGTCACATTAATTGACCATAGTTAAGCAGCTTCTTCCATTACCTCAGGCTACCAATGATAGAAGCTGATGCAGCGGATCAACTCTCAGGGAATTGAGCAAATAGCGCCAGCGTTGCTCAACAAGGTCTTCAAGGGGTTCTATTGAGTCAAATACTATATTTCCCAAGGCTTGATTCA
>NZ_JAAHHU010001160.1:0-1615 GCF_010672095.1 Moorena sp. SIO3I6
TCATGTACCAAATTCAGTTGAAGGAAGCAGAGACTAGACTCGCGGAACTACTTGAAGCAGCAGCAGCAGGGGAAGAGGTTGTCATCCTCGGTAGTGATGGGAAATCGTTTAGAATTGTGCCAATGATTGCAGTACAAGCAACCCCTAAGTTTGGTAGCGCTAAGGGGTTAGTGAAAATGTCAGATGATTTTGATGAGCCGTTATAATATAGCAATTCTATGACTTGTGAGGTACAAATATCTGGGTTTTAGGGAGCAGGGACTGAGGCCGTAGGCCACGCTTCGCGAACGGAGCAGGGAGCAGGTAAGAGAGAAGAGGCAACAGCCAATAGTCAAACAATTCTGTGTACCTCATGATTCCTATAAACGCTATATTGTAGGAAACAGTATATCAATCCTAAATGAATTGTGAGAATTTTTGTTCCCTGTTCCCTACTCCCTACTCCCTACTCCCAGATCCGCTGTTCCCTGTTCCCAGATCCGCTGTTCCCTGTTCCCTTTGGTATATATCTATTGATTTTTGATTATAAAAAATAAATATACCAATGCCTGCTAAGGATATATTTCATGATGTGGTTAAAAAAGCCCTTGTCCAAGACAATTGGGTAATTACTCACGACCCGTTAACTTTAGATTTACCAAAAATATTGGGTTTAAAGCCCCGTCCTTATAGGACGGCTTTTTTTTTAAAATCTATCCTTACTTTTGTCGCTAAGTATGGTAATATAAATAGTAACGGGAGGTCGATACCGAGATGATTATTATAGAGTTCAAAGCCTACGGCAAAAAGCACCAATACCAAGCAATTGACGAAGCTATTCGGACGGTAAAATTTATCCGAAATAGTTGCATTCGTCTGTGGTTGGACAATAAGGGCACAGGGAAGTACGACTTAAGCAAATACTGCAAAGTTTTAGCTAAACAGTTTCCATTTGCCAACGAATTGAACTCTACCGCTCGCCAGGCTGCCTCTGAGAGAGCATGGTCATCGATTGCCCGTTTCTCTGACAATTGTAAAAAGAAAGTACCTGGTAAGAAAGGCTTTCCCAAATTCCAAAAACGTGGAAGGTCGGTTGAGTATAAGCAGTCAGGATGGAAGCTATCCCCTGACAATAAATCAATCACTTTCACAGACAATAAAAAAATAGGAAAGCTCAAACTTAAGGGTAAATGGGACTTGTGGCGCTTTGATAAGAAGCAAATTAAGCGGGTTCGGATAGTCCGTCGGGCTGACGGTTACTACGTCCAGTTTTGCGTGTCTGTTGACATCAAAGAGGAATTAGAACCAACTGGTACAGCTGTCGGCTTAGATGTTGGACTAAAAGATTTCTATACTGATTCTACTGGTCATGCCGAACCTAATCCTCGCTTTTACAGAAGGGGAGAAAAACGTCTAAAGTTCTACCAACGTCGGGTTTCTCGGAAAAAGAAAGGCTCATCCAACCGCAAGAAAGCCGTTAATAAGCTAGGCAGGACACACCTCAAAATAAGTAGGCAACGTGAGGAACATGCGAGTGCGATTCGTTGGTTAGAAACCGGTAACGGGGGATTAACCACAAGGACATACCTTGATAACTTGAATTCCATGTTGGTGAAAAACCAACCCTCAAGAAATA
>NZ_JAAHHU010001161.1:0-1614 GCF_010672095.1 Moorena sp. SIO3I6
TTCCTTGGACCGAATGGTGCAGGGAAAACCACTACCATGCGAATTTTGGCAGGCTATTTACCAGCAACCCATGGTACTGCCCGAATTGCTAATTATGATGTTCATGAAAATTCTATGGCAGTACGACGCCGAATTGGTTATTTACCGGAATTTCCGCCACTGTATCCGGACATGACCGTTGAAGGATTTTTGCACTTTGTTGCCCGTATTAAAGGTGTTGCTGCAGGCGATCGCACTACTAAGGTCAAAACTGCCATGGAGCGCTGTAACATAACGAGCAAGGCCAAGCTACTGATCCGCAAGCTTTCTAAGGGCTTCCGTCAACGGGTGGGTATCGCTCAGGCAATTGTACATGACCCACCGGCCATCATTCTAGATGAACCTACAGTTGGTCTTGATCCTCGGCAAATCATTGATGTCCGTAACTTAATTAAGAGCCTTGCTGGTGACCATACTATTATCCTCTCAACCCACATTCTACCAGAAGTGAGTATGACCTGTAGCCGGGTAGCCATTATCAATGAAGGCAAAATTGTAGCAACAGATAGTCCAGACAAGTTACTGGCGGAGTTAACCGGGGGATCAGGTTATGAGTTAGAAATAGATGGTGATGCACAGGAGTTACAGAAATTATTACAAGTTATACCAGGAGTTTGCCTGGTGGAACTGGTTAATGATCAAAATTTACCTGGCGGACGCTCTTTATTCCACATCGTATCAGCACCGGGAGCAGAACCCGCACGGGATATTGCAGCTGTGACTGTGGGAGCTGGTGTAGGGATATACGAAATGCGACGGACTCGCGCTACCCTGGAAGATGTCTTTTTGAAACTAACTACCACCGAAAAACCACTGCCTCAACCCGATCCTGATTTAGAGGAGTCTGATTTACAGGAGTCTCAGGAGTCTGATGAAGGATTAACGATGAAGGATTAACGATGAAGGATGAAAGTTATTTTGAAAACCTTTAACTAAGTAACCTTAAAATAACTAATCCTGAATAACTAATCCTTACCTAACTAACATTCAACCTTAAAACTAACTAAGAGTTAACCTTAAACCTTAAACTAACTAACCTTAAACCTTAAACCTTAAACCTTAAATTTTAAACCTTAAACCCCAAAAATCACCATTTTTAATAAAATAAATAATGATTATAATTTGGAATATATTAGCAATTTTTAGGAAAGAATTACAGGGCTATTTTGCTTCACCATTCGCTTATGTTATCGCCGGTGTATTTTGGTGGCTGTCTGGCTCCTTTTTTGTAGAAATTCTTTTGGATCAAGAGGGTATTATTAACCAAGTTGCAACGGCAGAACAATTGGGTTTACCGATACCACCAGTGGATGTTGCCTATGTATTTTTGCGTCAATTCTTGGAAGTGATGGGTTCACTGTCGTTATTTGTGTTACCAATTCTGTCCATGGGACTCTATGCTGAGGAACGCAAACGCAGGACTTTGGAGCTTTTGGCAACTTCTCCACTAACGAATTGGGCTGTAGCCGTGGGTAAACTCTTGGGAGTGGTGACATTTTATAGCTTTATGGTGCTACCCTTACTTGCCTATGAAGCGATCGCATTTAGTGCTACAGACCCCCCGGTTCAACCTGT
>NZ_JAAHHU010001162.1:0-1614 GCF_010672095.1 Moorena sp. SIO3I6
TGTGGAGTTGGCAAGAAGCCTACACTGAACTCGAAGAGTCAGTGTAGGAGTATGTCACTATTGTAAGCATATGCGCTACGCGCACGCTGCGCGAACAGCAGTCAGCAGTCAGCAGTCAGCTTTATGACACAGGCCACAAGTCCTGTGACAACACTGCAGCATTATTCCAATGCTTACCGATTTTATTCAAAAGCTGTTCGGTGTAGCTTGCCCTATGCTCATAAGCACATCAAGTAGCGTGGCACAGGCTTCTAGCCTGTGACTCATTAGCTGATAGCTGATAGCTGATAGCTGATAGCTGAATACTTACCTTCTGTTTATTGAAGCTTGTGTAAGTAATCAACAATTTCGTTAAATTTTTGCTCCACATTACCACTGGTGAATAAATCTTCAGCCTTGGCCAGACCTGCTGTTAAATCTTGGCAAATACCACAACGCCACAGATAAAACCCACCATTCCAGATAGCGGCTGGCATCAATGGGTTGGATTTACCCTTTAGGATTTCCTGGTACTGTGCCAGCAGTGTAGTGGTTGACTCAAACGGTAACTCCTTGCCAGCCAAACCGTATTCACTCGGATGGAGTAGCAAACGCTCAAACCCTTGACTGGCTGATGGTTGACTAATGGCTATGATGGCAGTGCGATCGCGTGGTAGGTCACAGCTACCCTCTAAGCCTTTGACAAAGGTAAAATTCTTGACAAGACGCAGCTGACATGTCTGTCTAAACAGATTTTCTGTAGGTGGATGAACATACCCGGCAACATGATGAGTTTCTCCTTGATCACCAGACCTATAGGCAGACCATAGAATTTCCATGGTTGCTATCGGTGGACGTTTCCCGATTTGGTCGCGGTAGCAAACTAACTGATCAGCTTGGGGAAAATGCTGGGGTAAATAGATAAATCCTAAGCCAGTTCTCTCCAATATTTGTTGCACCTGGGGCACAGAAAGTTGGGAGAAATCCATTCCCAATCCCTGCCAAATCTGAATTAAGGGGACTCCATACTTAGTGGGCATACAATCTCCCCCATGCATGACCACAGGTACCCCAGCAGTAGCTAAGACTAAGGCGGTCAGGGGTGTGACTGGTGCAGTACGGCTTCGTCCATCATAGGGTGTTCCTAACACTGTAATCCCCAGGGATGAAGCAGACGAAAGTGACCGAGAGGCATCTTGCCCATGGTTGATGTCCCAGGGTTCTAACCTTGGTCCAAGTTGGTCATAAGCATCTAACATTCCTGCCAGTTCTTCACTGGTCGGTCGTTTGATGCGGTGGGCAATCATAAATGCTCCAATTTGCGCTGGTGTAGCCTCTTGTGTCAACATGAGGCGGATTGCAGTGGTGGCTTCCTCACGAGTTAACGCTTTCCCAGTGTGTACACCACTGCCCACTTTCTTTAATAATTCCCTGAAGGCATTACTCATTAGTGATTAGTCCAAAGCTGGAAACAGTGATCAAGCTTGAGCAAGGGCTGGCAGCTGGACGTTCCAAGCCTGAACTGTTGGCATGTCCAGCTGACGCACCAGTTGACAAAAATGCTGAATTGGTGGAATGTCTAAGCGATCGCGAGTCGTGACTAAGACCACTTGACGAGTCCACTTGGAATCCAAG
>NZ_JAAHHU010001163.1:0-1614 GCF_010672095.1 Moorena sp. SIO3I6
AGCAGCGTCTTGCAACATTTAGGCAATTTGTCAACAGGGTGCATTATATTTTCGGAGTAATATCAGGATGCATTTAACTATAAAAATTACCTGTTATCAGGTAAATATATCTTATAGTATACCAAAATTAAATTGGCTTAGATGGTGTTTTAAAATACCAATTTTTGGCCAAACAAAGTATGATATTGACTTGATTAGCCACACTATTATCTAGTAAACCGAAACAAAAAAAGAACTTGGGTAATCAGCAGAACTGTATAAATACTAGTTCGTTTTGTTTGGCAATAGATGAATATTTTAATTTTGGGCAATCCTGAAGATACTCACGCTGCGCATATCAACCATGCTCTGACTAAGGCTGGAGGCAAGACAAACTATCTTGACACTTCTCTGTTTCCTACTAAATTACGACTATCTTGGCAGCCACACACTAAAGATGGAATTCTCACCCTGTCCGATGGCTATCAATTACGTCTGAGAGATATTCGTAGCATCTTTTGGCGTAATTTTTCTGGAGTTCGAATTCCTCCAATCAAAAATCCATTACAGCAGAGAGTTGCTTTTGATGATGCAATGAGTACCCTAAGAACCTTGATGCAAGGAACATCAATTCACTGGGTAAACTCATGGCAAGCTTATCAATTGCATAAGGAAAAACCTCTACAATTGAGCAAAGCTGAACAAATGGGTGTAACGATTCCCCATACTCTGATTAGTAATGATCCAGACGCTATCATTAAGTTTACGAAGTCTTGTAATCAAGTGATTTTTAAGCCAGTCTATGGTGGTGCTCATGTCCAGTTTTTAACAGAAAAACATCTACAACCTGAACGACTAAACTTAGCCCTGCGGCTTTCTCCTGTTACTATACAGGAGTATATCCCTGGCACAAATATTCGCACCTATGTAATTGGGGACTCGATGTATTCGGCAGAAATTCGCTCCAAGTCACTTGACTTTCGAGAAGATATCGATGCTCAATTGATTCCGGTCAGGCTGCCAAAGACGGTGCAAGAGCAGTGTAAAGCTATCACTAGAGCGTTTTGGCTGCAGTGGACGGCGATTGACTGGCGTTTAAAGCAAAATGGTGAATATGTATTTCTTGAAGCTAACCCTAGTCCGATGTTTTTACACTTTGAGCAACAAACTGGTTTCCCTATCACCCAAGAATTAGTTAATCTTCTGATGAGTGATATCAATTGACTGTTGAGTCGGAAAGTACAGATTTCCGACTCAACAGTCAAGTCGCTTGACCGTAGGTCACGCTGCTTAACGCGCTCCAATTCAAAGTTCAAAATTATTAATTCAAAATGATTCGGACAATTCTATATTTTGAAGTTTGAATTTTGAATTTTGAATTCCCCGGGGGGCTTGTACCCATAATTAATTAATTCAAAATTAAGGCCGTAGGCCACGCTGCGCGAACGGATTTTATTTATTTTGAAGTTTGAATTTTGAATTTTGAATTCCCCAAAGGGGTCAACGGTTTACAACATTAGTATTAGACTTACAAGCTAAGGTGTGAAAACCATTCATGACATGAACCGTTGGAGTATTGGGCGTGGGTATTGTGTACCAATCATTGTCCGATTCTTCTCGGCTGATTATACTACA
>NZ_JAAHHU010001164.1:0-1614 GCF_010672095.1 Moorena sp. SIO3I6
CCACACGGCGGCACGGATGGCAAGGTGAATCCAGTCCCTTTGCCTTTTGCCTCTGACCCGAGGATTCTCCGCTCTTTATCGGGGGTAAGCCTTTTCCCTTGTTCCTTTTGCCTTCCTCTAGAATCATCTTTCCGCCTCCCGGTCGTCTCCCGCTATAATCTTTGATTTAGCGGTGAGAGGAAAGGGAGGACAGAGTTTAATGCCTATAAGCATAACCATCTTTCCTGTGAATAAATTGACAATATTTATGACTGATACCCTGCACCAGTCCTGATTTAGTTGAAATATTAAAAGATCCGGATTTCCGGGTCGCAACTCTTCCCACATAAGTACCGATTTTTTTGCCTTTAGTTACAACGGCGCGAACAATATCTCCTGTTTGAAAACCTTTATGAATCTTAGTTCTTGAACAGTAACGGATAGGAAACCCATACTTGTTTGTTCGACAAATTTTACGAGTACCGTGACCTTTAGCGGCAATAAGTAAAGGTTGATAACCCTCAATAATTAAAGTATCAACTTTGCCAACATTTGCGGCATCCAGCCAATGAGTTTTAGGTAGGTTTTGACGACATCGGTTGAATTTAGTCAAACCACCACTCCCGACTTCAACAGGTAATCCGATTGATTTCAGTTCATGGTACAACTTCCAACGAGTTGTGTTAACGGCAGCCGCATCAGTTAAAGGTCTTTTGGCTTGAGACAAAACCCGTTTCAACACGTCAGGTTTTCCAGATAAGAACTGTTCGATTTCTTGAGCAGACTTAGACTGATTGCATGAATGACACGCAATAGCTAAATTAGAGACTCTATTCGAACCACCTTTAGATAATGGCTTAATATGCTCAATCTCTAACTGAGTACCCGTTGTCCCACAATAGGCACATTTTCGATTCCATTTTTCGAGTAGATATTCTCGAAGCTCGTAACCGTAGAGCGTACCTTGCTGATACTCAATGCCAGATATTTCGGGATTTTGCAACTTCTGAGTGTCAAATCTAACCAACTCTTGAGAGATTCCTGCAATGGGACATAAACGAGTTAGTTTTTTAACCCAAGTCAAGATGTTATGAACTCTAGACATTAGGCTAGGAGCTAACCAGCCTTCTGGTCTAGACCGGTTAAGAAATCTAGGCTTGCGATACCGAGTTTTGCGGTTACGGCGAGCACACCTTAGTTGCCTACGAGAAGTTAAGGCATCTCGAATTTGAAAACCTCTGTGAGTAAGTTCACCGCCCCAAACTATTCGGTTACCTTGAACAATTGCTAAGCCACTTGTTTTTGCTCCGGGGTCTATTTTGAATTGTGACCCGTGGGTTATTGGTTCTTGTATTTCCTCCGTTAAAATTATAGTAAATGGGTAACGACGATAGACTTTAGCTTTTCCTGTCGAAAGTAGAATTCTAGCTCTCGCCGGTTTGCATGGATCTAAAGGTTGTCGATTTGAGTTAAGTACAAATACACGCATAATTGTGTTTTCTCCTATTACTAGGGTAAAGTTAGCTTAGTCAAAGTTATTTCTCGGTACTTTCCCGATCGCACTGACTTAACTCAACTAGGTCTGTTTAACGACCGGGTTCTAGAGCTGGGGACTAGCTACGCATCTCCAGGTAT
>NZ_JAAHHU010001165.1:0-1613 GCF_010672095.1 Moorena sp. SIO3I6
GCCTCCGCTGATATTAAACAAGCTCGCCTGCGCTTACAAGAGCAAGAACGGAGTTATAAAACCTTGGTTCATTCTGGTAAGCTTGCTTTACTAAAAAGTGAGGAACAACTCAAAAATATAGAAACCAAAATTACTACCCTCCAAGCTGAACTATCCCAGAGTAAAAGTCAGATAAAATCCTTGGAATTTCAGTTAAATCAAAGGGTGTTAGCTGCTCCGATCGAGGGAATAGTGTTTCAGTCACCAATCAAAAGTGCTGGGGCTGTGGTGCAACCGGGAGATACTATAGTCGAGATTGCCCCACAGGGGTCTTTCCTTTCCCTGCGAGCCCAGATCGCTATTTCAGAAAGTGGCTCCTTACGGGAAGGAATGGCAGTAAAAATGAAGTTTGATGCTTATCCTTTCCAAGACTATGGAGTAGTAGAGGGAACGGTAATCAAAATTTCTCCAACCTCCAAGGTGACGGAGACGGAGCAGGGTAAAGTGCCTACTTATGACCTAGAAATTAAACTGAATAAAACCTGTATGCCCACACCAAAAGAATGTATTGCTCTCCGCCCAGGGGACACTGCAACAGCAGAAGTCATTGTCCGGCAGCGTCGGATTATGGATTTAGTTCTGGATCCCTTTAAGAAGTTGCAGCAGGGGGGTTTGGAATTGTAGCGTTATCCGAAGGGAACAGGGAATCGGGAATAGGGAGGTATGAGGAGTTGGACATATAGCGCTACGGGCAAGGCAAAAGGCAAAAGCGATGCAGCGCGGTCTTGGGGGTTTCCCCCATGAGCGACTGCATCAAGACGGCAAAAGGCAAAAGTTTACTATAACAGCTTTTGTACTTGTATCAATGTCCTCACCTTAATCGGTAGTGCTATAATCAGCGACTGCATCAAAGCAATGAGGAAAAATGCTATATGTAACAGTTTTCTATCCCATGAGGAAGGGATCCCCCATTATCCCCCTTAATAAGGGGGACTTTGAGGCAATGAAGCGTACCTCATAAATGCGATAAACGCGCTGATATAGCACTAGGGCGTGTTTTCAAAGTTTTATGCAAGATTATGATCCCCCCCAGCCCCCCGCGCGGAAGGGGGGAGCCATACTCAAAGTCCCCCTTTTTTAAGGGGGATTTAGGGGGATCTCCGAGTTTCAAGACACTCCCTACTCCCTACTCCCTACTCCCTACTCCCTACTCCCTACTCCCTGTTCCCTGTTCCCTATTCCCTGTTCCCTATTCCCTACCAATTACCAATAAATAATCATGTTACCAGCTATTACGATTACCACTGAAGATATTTTTCACCAAGTCCAGCTATCCTGCCAAATTCCTGAAATTATTGAAGGGATTGTTACCCGCAAGATTATTGCGGCTACTGCGGAAAGTGCTGGCATCGGTGTAGAGATTGAAGACCTTCAAAACGCAGCAGACCAATTCCGATTAATGAACAAACTTGAGAATTCAGAGGACACTTGGGCATGGCTGCAACAACACAGTATGTCTTTAGATGATTTTGAAGAGATAGTGTATACTAATTTGATGGCTAGTAAGGTAGTTCAACATCTGTTTGCGGATAAGGTTGAACCCTATTTCTTTGAACATCAGCTCGATTATGCTA
>NZ_JAAHHU010001166.1:0-1611 GCF_010672095.1 Moorena sp. SIO3I6
TAAGAGTTGGTCATCTTTTGCACAAATTTTATCAAGTTTAGTAACTAGAAACCCCTTCGCCAAAGGAATATCGCAGGTAAACATATGCGCTACGCGCAGGCTACGCCAACAGCTATCAGCCGTCAGCCGTCAGCCGTCAGCCGACAGCTAATGAATGGAATCAATTGTGATAATTTTGTTCCCTGTTCCCTATTCCCTGTTCCCTATTCCCAGATCCGCTGTTCCCTTTGCTATTTAGCGAGATGTCATATCAGCGGATACATTTAACCAGGCAATTCCCGGCAAAACCCGGAAGCCGTGTACAGCACGTCGGTTATCGACGAGGAGGTATCCCTCAAAGCTTTTAGGTAAATCCCAAAAGCGCCATTATGATCACGGTCAATGGTGTGGCCACAATTTGGGCATTTAAATCGTTTAGAACTGCCTAACTTGCTGTGAATGTGGCCACATTTAGTACAAGTCTTGGATGTGTATTCTTCAGTGACGTCTACTACAAAACAGCCTCTTTTGGCTGCCTGATGCTTCAATGTCATCTTGAATCGATAATGTGCCCAAGACATCATTTTTCTAACGGTCTTGCTTCTTATTTTCCTCTTGGTTTTACTCACCATTTGAGATGTCTCAAATTTGGGAAGGTAAATAACTTGATACTCAGAAGTGAGGAAACAGGCAACCTTTTTGTGAGCTTCGTCTATAAGATTGCGAATTTTTACTCTCATTCGCTGAGCGGCCTTCCTGATCTTGAATCTTTTTCTTTTATTTTTAGATCCCTTAGCTAGAGAGGCGCGAGATATTAGATTATCTAAGTGGCAACAAAGGCGGTAAACTCGTCCAATGTCTCCTGAACCTATATCTAAAAACCTCTGGCCGTCAAATCCAGTCAAAAATGTCCTTACTCCAGGATCTAAAGCAATACTTCTATCTGGCAGAGAAGGTTTAGCAGGTTTTTCGTCTATGGCAAAAGTAATAAACCAACGTCCTCGATCAATAACCAGAGTAGGGTCATGAAGGATCTTTTCTGGCATTGATTCGCTACTATGAAAAACCCTACCTTTCGTCTCTTTTGGGTAAAAAGTCCCTTTCCTGAAGTTAACCTTATTGAACCTGATCGATTGAACTGGATCTGAAAACTTCCTAAACTTAGCTTCTCCGTCTACCTTCTTGGCTGCTTTATGAGCTTCAAATGCTTGAAATATTGCCGATTCCCTGGGGCTGTAAGGTGTTTTACTAACCCATTCAGGGACCTCTGACATTATTTTCTTTCTAAGGTCGTATTTCCCTATTTTTGTGGTTTTCAGAGTTGCGATAGCCTGATTGTAACACCATCTCGCGGCATTAATCCAAGTTCTCCATTTTAGCTTTAATTCAGTTTCCGGGTAGACTCGGATCTTCTTTGATAACTGACTTGTATTTCCTGAGTCCATAGAGTCTACAACTGAAGACATGGACGATGGCAAGGATGTCTTCCACCATCTCTCGTTCTGGAGATAGATTTGACTGGTCGAGAACCACGATTCTGCAACCGTTCTGTTCACAAATCCATTCGATAAGCTCGAATCCAAATCTTGCCATCCGGTCTTTGTGAGCGACCACAATTTCGCTGACGTCTCT
>NZ_JAAHHU010001167.1:0-1610 GCF_010672095.1 Moorena sp. SIO3I6
TCCATTGCTCCTCGTTAGGGATTGATATTTTACAGTTGACTAGCTTGTAGAGTGGGCAAAAACAGTTCTATTGTTTTGAGTATTCGAGACTAGAGAACTTTTCCCTAGCTAGTAGGGTGGGCAAAACCTGAGTGCCTGACACAAGTGCCTCAAAACCTGATTCTGCGTAGGTTATGGTTGCCGGTGGTGAGGGGACGGTCAAAGACAAGTGGTAGGGCCAGAGCGATCGCGCTTATTTGAGAAAAAAAGGGGTAGAGGGATATGCGAGGCTAGTGTCACGACACAACCAGCCCATGAGAGCATGTCCAACTCTACCCAAATTCATGATCAACTGTTAAACTTCCTGCGTCAATACAGCAACTATCGGGATCTGCGCCATCTAAAAACCTTAGCTTGGATGGTAAGTGCCTTAATTAGCAGCGGTCAGCTGAGCCTGAGTGCCTGGGATATCGAGCCGAGCAAAACTGGCTCAGAGCTTTGAACGTCGGTGGCATCGGTTTGTGAGCAATCGGCTCATTGGCGTGAAGGGGCTATACACTCCCTTGATGCTATTGGCATTGAAAGATTGGCAGTCCCACCGTCTGTACCTAGCCCTAGATACTACAGTGCTTTGGAATCGTTATTGTATGATTCATCTGTCAGTGGTGTGTTGTGGTCGTGCCGTACCATTTCTCTGGCTTGTATTAGAGCATGGTAGTGCCACGGTGGCCTTCAAGGAATATCAGCCATTATTACGCCAAGCCCGGTGGATATTGCGTCAACATACCGATGTGATGCTCTTAGCCGACCGGGGCTTTGCCAACCATGCCCTGATGAAATGGTTGCAACGGAGCAATTGGCATTACTGTCTGCGGCTGCCCTGTGATGTCCATTTGCACGGTCCCCGTCGCTATCCCATTGAACTCAGTTATCTTTGGCCGCCAAAAGGAGAAGCGGTGTTTTATCGCCATGTGGGCTTATGGCAAGATGGGGAATACCGTTCTCATTTAGTGTTAGCCAACATCAAAGGGGTCTTTGACCCCTGGGCAGTCATAACCGATGAAACCCCCAATTTAAAAACTTTGTGGCAATACGGTTTGAGGTTCCGGGTCGAGGAATTATTTTTGGATAGTAAGTCAGGAGCCTTTAAACTTGAAGAGTCCCGTATCCGTTCCGCGAGCGCTCTCGAACGACTCTACCTAGTCGCTGCTGTGGCTCTACTCTACAGCACAACTCAAGGTATGGCCGTTCAACTTAACGGTCTGCGACGGCAGGTTGATCCTCATTGGCAAAGGGGTATCAGCTACCTGAAAATCGGTCTGCGCTGGCTAATGGGAGTTCTCCACAAAGGTCGTCCACTTTTAACACCTATCCCCTTGCTACCCAAAGACCCGCAACCGTGCTTTGCTTCTCAAAAAGCCCGTGAGGATTTTTATGATCGCATCTGGTTCTCACGGATTCAGTCGTTACAGTGTCGAGCCTGATACGCATCGGTTTCACCCAGATGTGTCAGGCAGTCAGGTTTCGTGCTTCAAGGGATGCAGTGGCCATGAGGGGGTTTCCCCCACTCGCGCTTTGCATCAAGACAAGGAAGCAATTTCCACGCTGCTGTTTATGTAAGGGGAGCGACT
>NZ_JAAHHU010001168.1:0-1609 GCF_010672095.1 Moorena sp. SIO3I6
TACGGGTACTGACGTAGCGAAAATCAGCATTAGCATCATCTGCCATAGTCCGGGCTCCCCAGACTTTAATGGTGCCTTTGAAAGAACGGATAACGTTAATCCCTTCCGGATTTAAACCATCCTGCTGGGCTTTACTAATGGGACGACTGACATCGAGGGCATTAACAATAACTTCGTTAGCAGGTGCTTTAAACACTCCCCGGGTGGCATCATTGCGAGCATAGATTCCAGCAAGATGACCACTAGGAGGTATAGTATCTGGGGCATTGCTAACGGGATCAAAGACTTTAATCCAAGGATAGTAGATAGCAGCATAGCTGGCTTGCTGACTACGACCAACAGGACGGATACCGCCTACATTGCTAGGTTCTTGATCTGCATCACCATCTAAGATAGCTACTCTATCTCCCATGTTGGCGCAGTGAGCAATGATAGCAGTGTGTTGAATATCACTAATTGCTCCAGGTACGGCAACAATGGTGATTTCATCAACTGTTTCAAACTTCTCTAACTCTTCAGCCGGGTTATCAATTTCTGTTGCAGCGGCAACCCGCAGTACATAACAACGGGAACCTCCGTTGAAGAAGAAGCCATACACCCCATGGGCTAAGATTTTATTGCCCTCTTGGAAATCACCAAACCTAGTTTTGAACTCTTCCCAACTGGTAATTAATGTTGGTTCACCTGCGGTCGTCAGCTCATACGGGGCAGGAACAGGATTACCCTGATCATCTAAAACAGGGTTACCATCACTATCATTTTGAAACTGTCCTGGTTGCTGTGGCATAGTAACATTATCAGCTACCACACCAATAAACCCAGCGACACTGGTTGCAACTCCAGCAACAGGTAGGGAAGCGGGTGGCACGTATTCAACATATACGCCTGGCGAAAGATACTGTGGCATAATTCTTACTCCTTGATAATCACGAAAATTACTGCTGTAACTCCAGGTTGTAATTACTTGCTGGGGATTCTACTGGGATAGTGATAGTAACCTCCTGTACACCATCGTCTAACTGCACCCGTAAGGTATAAGCACCAGCAGGAATTGACCCGATGCTATAGTTTCCATCTCTATCAGTGGCTGCCCTGAGATTACGCTCAACCAAAATAACCGTTGCGCCAACAACAGGGTTATTCTCAGCATCCGTAACTCGCCCACCAATCCGGAAAAATTGTTGTTCGGTGCCTGGCACCAGTTGTTCTGAGCATGGTGAAATCCGCTCACCTAATTGCCAATTTTGAGTAATGACAATCGGGGTTGGCTCTGGCTCAAATAGTTCCTTGATCGCAATGGTTACTGTGACTGTGATGGAAGGACGTAATTGATTCCCCAAGGCAGTCCAAAACTCAGCAGTGCTTTGTACTCCATCTAGTTGAGCAGTTACCATTGGTAAGGCTGGTTCTTGCCCAGCAAGTCGGGTATTTTCTAAAAAAGGTATTTCTGGAATAGTTGGATAGGCTAAGAATACTTGCAGCACTTGGCTGAGTAATCGGTGTTCTTGCAGGGGTAATTCTTCGCCACCAATGGGCCAAGCTGTTACTAAATAAGAACAGGCTATGCGCTTTGGAGGATTATGAATAATTGCCTGTCCATTGCGCCTCT
>NZ_JAAHHU010001169.1:0-1608 GCF_010672095.1 Moorena sp. SIO3I6
ATAGGCCAATCCCTAAAGCGCGGAAGCTTTGCGTGACTCGCATCTGCTGGTAATACCTCTAAGGCAGACATCTGCATTGTTCCAGCCAGATAGTTGAAACTTGAGACTTGAAACTTGAGACTTGAGACTTGAAAATCCTACCTTTGCGCATTCGCGAATTCTCTTGAATTCCCAATTCTTAATTCTTAATTCTTAATTCTTAATTCCCAATTCTTAATTCTTAATTCTTAATTCTTAATTCCCAATTCTTAATTCTTAATTCCCAATTCTTAATTCTTAATTCCCAATTCTTAATTCTTAATTCTTAATTCTTAATTCTTAATTCTTAATTCATTCATGGCTGGTGCGTTACGGCGCTCCTGACGTAAACTCTCAACTGTTGGGAGTTGATTACGCCGCGCCTAACGCACCCTACGGGATGATTGATTAAAAACTAGTCACTGAATGCAGCCTACCACTTATCAGCCTGGTCTAGAACATAAGCAGCTACATTTTCAATTTGGTCGGGTTTTAAACGACCACCAAAGCGAGGCATAGCTCCTTTGCCGTTTGTTACTTGTGTCTTGATAGCTGCAGCAGAATACATTTCATATTTCTCCAGGACCTCCTTGCTCAGAGTTTTCTCGGGATTGAGTAGATTTTCGCCGCCCAAATGACAAGCATTGCAGTTAGCTGTAAATACCGCTTCTCCTTTAGTCGCATCACCAGCAGCTAAAGCGGAATCAGGGAAGCTGAAGGTTATTAAAGCGAAAACTAGCAGAATCGCAATTAGTATTTTTTTCAAAGTGTTTCTCCTCTTAGTATGGCGTTAAGCCAGATATTAGCGTTCACTAAGAGGAGGAACTCTGTCAAACGACAGGCTGTCAAAGTTATAACAAAAGTTAACAAAATAAGGTGGGCATTGCCCACCTTATTCCTAGAGATATATTACTTAATTGATGCGACTATTTCACAATAACTTTGCCAGTCATACCTGCACCACGGTGGGGTGCGCAGAAATACTTGTAAGTTCCAGTCTGATCAAATGTGGCTGTAAAGGATTCACCTGGTTTGTAGGCATACTTTTTGTGAGATTTGTCTGCTGCATCTCCTTCGAAGATTACGTTGTGAGGAAACATCTTCTTATTAACCCACTTAACGGTATCTCCAGCAGAAATGGTAACTTCATTAGGAACAAATTGCATGGGAAAACCTTTAGTCGAACCCATGTCCACTTCTACGGTAGCTGCAGTAGCAGGTGCTACGGACATCGCAAAGGTGGCGATGGCCAGTAAGAGACTAGCAAGAACTAAACCTAGTTTTTTGAACATTTTCTTGATTCACTTGCCGCTGAATACCCCATCCTAGTTTGGGCGGGGAGGAAGCCGGGCGGCGGATACAGCTTCCTTTGGCTAAACGAGCGATTGAGCAAGGCAACAGGGGGAAACCCCCATTCGCACTTTGCATCAAAACAATGACGAATATTTCGTCGTGGTAATTATTTTAATATTCAAGTATGACAATTTGTCATACTTTGTTTTGGGAATAGTGATTTTGTTACAAATCTCAAGATTTCGATGCTCTTAAGCTGTAGAGCACGATTGATGGATTCTACGTAAGCATGCAGCG
>NZ_JAAHHU010000117.1:0-19273 GCF_010672095.1 Moorena sp. SIO3I6
GTCTCCTCTAAGACTTAGCCGTAACAGCAGCAATACGCTTCAAAATACTCAAAACATCATATAAATAATTGCCAGGATTCCAGATATCAAAGGCTTTTGATAAAGCATAGCGTAGAGTTTCGCCTTTAACTAACTTGATAAAGATAAAGCTAGCACCATTAGTAACAAGACCAAATGTTGGTTGCTCTGTTTGGGGACTCTTGACCATGTAAACTAGTGCTTGAGGAATTGCTGGTTGTAAGGAAACAGCAGAACGCTTCGACTCAATAACGGCTATCCAAATTGGTTTGCTCGCTGCCAAAATATCAATACGTCCTTTTACAATTGTGTCTTCATCTTTATCTTCAATGGGTAAAGACACTTCATACTCTGCTTTAACTTTAAAAGGCGGTTGGTAAAATCCTGCCCAATCCAATAAGGGAGAAACAACAACCATTTTAACTAGGTCTTCTAGTACCAAATCTTTAGACAAGTACTTGTAATTAGCTTTTGCTCTATCGAGCATTTGCCTTTCTAGTTCACTTAGTTGGGGGAGGTTTTCGACGCACTCTGGAAAAAACTCCGGCTCCATTACTTCTTGGAGCTTAAATTTATCTTCTACGTCACTAAGGCTGAGTTTTGATGGAGAAATAATAGTAGCCATAATGATTGATTTTTGTTTACAGACTCATTCTTTAATTATATATCAAATAAAATGGGTGCATCCCTGAGTGATAAATTGAAAACTTGGAGATGCACCCAATATAGAGTTTATAAAATAGATGAGGGACAGTTGTTATTGGCGCTGATTGCCTTTAACACCTTCTTACTTCTGCCCTCTGCCTTCTGCCCTCTGCCTTAAAAGGATAAGCAAAGTACTTCACCAAAATTAAAATTGCTATAGTTATCCAATATGTTCACAAATATAAGACCACATTAAATCAGATGACTCTTGAACTACTGGTTTTCCTGAGTGGGTTTGGGCTTCCTCTAAACCAGTAACATTTAATGTGTTAATCTCAGATAACACTCGCTTGCCATCGTCATCCACTAATGTATCGAAGCCAAAAATGACTATGCCTTGCTCCAAGAAACTAGGAATAATCGTTTCGGCAATTCTGATTTCGTCTTGATCCGGTTCGCCAACAGTTGTAGAACCCCCTGCTGACATATTGCAGATCCAAGAGTCTTCTTTAGGAATCCTGAGGAAACCTCCTGTAACTTTCCCATTCACCACTAGCACTCTTTTATCACCTTTGCTGTAATTTTTTAAGTACTTCATGGCTAAATAGTCACCACTATCCCTTAAGCTTTCTTCAATGACTGACTTGTATTCATCAAGGGAATATTGATTATTCCCTTCCCAAGCCTGGTCATCAACTATCCTGATAATTCCTTTACCTCCATAGCTGCGCAGAGGTTTTAAAACAATGGGAAACTCTTGGTAAAATTCTAAAATTTCCTCCAGAGTACTGCAAAGTTTCATCGGTGGACACAGTTCTGGAAAGTTCAGAAGCGATGCTTTTGTATCTGTTTTTTTGATTCCTGATGGACGATTAATGATTTTATCTTCCGGTACATGACTGGTAATGAATTCAAAAAACTCATCGGGTATTGGTCGGTCTATCCTCAGAAAAATCAAATCATGATCTTTAAAGTCTGTTTTGATGCTAGCATTTAAGAATTGTTCACCGCTTTCTTGAGGAACAAAGTTATCGTCAACCAGCAAACTCATTAACTCAGTGGAAGTATAGTCATAGAAAAATTCCTTATTTTTGGGGTTTCCCCTGCTTGCCACTTGAATAGAGTCACAAACAGGATGTTTAGCCATAGTTCTCAGTAGGGGATAGATTGAACTTATTCCCCCGTGGGTATGATGATCAGTAATAGCTAGTATTCGATACTTTTTATTGGTCATGAAATAATTCCGGTAGTTTGGAAAACCCCGATTTTAATCGGTGGATGACGTATTGCATTTGCCTTTCGCCTAGGCAATTATAAGGCTTCGTGGTAGTTGTGGGGAACAGGGAACAGGGAGCAGGGAGCAGGGAATAGGGAATCGGGAATCGGGAATCGGAACCCACCCCTAACCCCTCCCAGGAGGGGAACGGGAATCGGGAATCGGGAATCGGGAATCGGGAGCAGAGGCAGGGTGTCAAAGGTGTTAAAGATATTAAGTGTGGCAAGTGTGGGGAGATGGGGAGATGGGGAGATGGGGTAAATTCTTATTAAGGGCAATTATCCCGACATGATATGTATTTTATCATAGCTATGAGGTACAAAAAATTGGTTTCCTTATTACCTATTCCCTGCTTACTGCTTACTGCTTATTGCTTCCTTATCCCTGTTCCGGTGATCCGCTGTTCCCTGTTCCCTAAAACCCAGAAATTTGTACCTCATGAGGAAAGATAATTGCTATAAAACCAACCCGATTGAGAATTGCTATAGTATGGTCAAATCTGTTTCTCGAACTAGCTGCCAATGGTAAAGATAGCTTCCTTACCTTTGACTCTCGAAGAGTTTCTGGAACTACCAGAAACTAAACCCCCTAGGGAATATATCAACGGTGACATTACCCAGAAACCAATGCCTAAAACTCGCCACTCCAGACTTCAGAGCAAGTTGACGAGTACAATTAATTCTGTTGTTGAGGAACGGCAAATAGCCTACGCTTTCCCAGATATACGATGTACTTTTGGCGGACGGTCAATTGTTTCAGATCTAGCAGTTCTTCGCTGGAACCAGATTGAATTTGATGATGAATGGGAGCCTGTCGATGATGTGTTTATTGCTCCAGACTGGACTATTGAAATTATATCTCCAGGCCAGAGTTCAAACCGAGTAACAGGTAACATTTTACATTGTCTAAGACATGGTTCTCAACTAGGATGGCTAATTGATCCTTACGACCGCTCGGTCTTGGTTTTTCTACCTAACCAACAACCGGAATTGTGTCAGAGAAGTGACTCTCTAGTGGTGTTAGATGGTATCGAGCTTCAGTTGACAGCAGAGCAAATTTTTGGCTGGTTGAAAATGGGAAGTTTAGCAACATAAGGGAGTAGGGAGTAGGGAGTAGGGAGTAGGGAGTTTTGATTAAGCTGAATTAAGCGCGATCGCATTATCATTGAAACAACCGGTAGAGTTTTCATTCCCGGTCTAGTTCACAACTACACTATTAGAATTAGTAACGCCATCTGGCCAGATGGGACAGATGTTGATTAAGCTGAATTAAGTGCGATGTTCCGTTCGCGCAGCGTCTGGCACTGCCAGTAAGGAACCGCTTGTGGCCTTCGGCCTCCGCTGCGCGAACGCGATTGGCCGTAGGCCACGCTACGCGAACGCATTATCTACCCAACCTTCCCTGCTCCCTACTCCCTACTCCCTACTCCCTACTCCCTTATTACCAACTATTGACCAATCAGGAATCCCATAAAAGAACTATAAGACACACTAAAGGTACTTTTGTCTACACCTTCTAATCTGACATCAACACTGTCTTTAGGATCTAATTTCATCATTGCTGTTATCGATTGTGCTGTGGAATTTTTAATCAGCCCAGGTTCGATTACAATAATCGTTGTGTTATTGTCATCAGTCTTACCATTCTTATAAATGCCCATAATCACACCATCGCTGTTACCATTCCCTCCTGAAAATTGTAATGTGGCAGCAAAAAAGTAATAGCCTGATGTGGGGGCTATAAACGCATTGCTTTTATCATCAAAAACCTTGTAAGGGTCATTCCTTTCAACAAATTCTATGACATGGGTTCCTGAGCTTTTAATATTTTGACCATCAAATTTTCTGTCTGCAGAAAATTGATATCGTGTTGCTGTGCCCCCCTCTGCAACAACACCCTGACTAATTTTGGTATCAACATAGGTTTTTACCGCCTTTTCGGTCGGTACGGCTGAATCACTGTTACCCTTAAGCTCTTGATCATTGGAAAACTCATTGACTGCTACACCATTTTTAAGCTTCAGATTACCATTGACATCTAGATTTGCCCCTGGATTGGTCTTGTTAATACCAAGTCTGCCATTATTGGTATTGAAGTGCATCTTGATATTGTTAGAATCCCCTGTATCACGGATGTAGAGATTATCGTCAACACTTATATAAACCTGTCCACCGTAACGATAGAAGGCACCATCTTTATTTATATGCTCAGTGCGTTGAACACTCACATCAAGGCCTTGGGTCTGGGTAATCCCAGCAATGGTTAGGTTACCGGCAAACGAAGACTGACCTGTCCCCAGCACACTCAGCCCACCATTGGCTGTTGTGGTTAATGCCATTCTCTCATTGATGCCATTTAGGTCTCGCCAGGAGTGCTTGAGATCAGCAGCATAGAACAAGGTTTGATAGTTGATACCTAGACCATATCCGCCCCATAATTGCAACTTCAGGTTGTTGTTGAGATCTGTATTTGTAAAGACAATTTGTTGGCTACCGTGAATTTGAAGCTTGCTGGTGTCCCCTAAGGTAACATTACCATCAACATTCAGACCACCTTGGCTCTGGGTAATCCCAGCAATGGTTAGGTTACCGGCAAAGGAAGACTGACCTGTGCCCAGCACACTCAGCCCACCATCGGCTGCTGTGGTTAATACCATTCTCTCATTGCTACCACTTACGTCTCGCCAGGAGTGCCTGCCATTAGCAGCGTAGAACAAGGTGCTACCGTTGATACCTAGACCATATCCGTTCCATAATTGCAACTTCAGGTTGTTGCTGGTGTTGATGTCGGTAAATACAATTTGTTGGTTACCGTTAACTTGAAGCTTGCTGGTGTCCCCTAAGGTAACATTACCATCAACACTCAGGTTTTCGGCGACGTGTAAGGCATCAGCTACCTGTAGGGCACCGGATGAATGTTGCGATCGCACTGTGCCATGAATCGCGATATTGTCAGTATCCTGATTCCCAAGAAAGACAAACCCTGATAGGATGCTATCCCCTTGCACACTTAGTCTGGCATCAGCATTAGCATTGGTCCCAATCCCAACATTGCCATTAACTGTCAGGTCTTGGTTTACGTTGAGAGTCTTGGCTTGAAAGTCTTGCTCCGATGAACCAGCTAGATTAGCTTTTCTCTGGTCAACTTGGTTTATTTGGTTGTCAATATAGCTCTTTACTGCCCTTTCGGTGGGTACGGCTAAATCATTGTTACCACCAAGACTGCCATCATTGGAAAACTCATTAACTGCTACACCCAGTTGCAGCTTCAGATTACCATTGACATCTAGATTTGCCCCTGGATTGGTCTTGTTAATACCAAGGCTGCCATTATTGGTATTGAAGTGCATCCTGATATTGTCAGAATTATCCTCAGCACTATTAAAATCACGGATGTAGAGATTATCGTCAACGGTTATATAAACCTGTCCATTGTAACGATAGAAGACACCATCTTTATTGATATGCTGACTGCGACTAAATCCACCGACATCAAGGCCAGGAGTCTCGGTAATCCCAGCAATGCGTAGGTTACCGCCAAAGGAAGAGTTACCTGTACCGAGCACACTCAGCCCACCATCGGCTGCTGTGGTTAATGCCATTCTCTCATTGGTACCGCTTACGTCTCGCCAGGAGTGCCTGCCATTAGCAGCGTAGAACAACGTGCTACCGTTGATACCTAGACCATATCCGCTCCATAATTGCAACTTCAGGTTGTTGCTGGTGTTGGTGTCGGTAAATACAATTTGTTGGCTACCGTTAACTTGAAGCTTGCTGTTATCTACAATGACTTGCCCAGTGCCTTTGGGACGAATCACAATATCTTGGCTACCATTGTTCCCAATCGCTTCAATACGGTTAAAGCCAATCCCAATGCCTTGGCTCAGATTTTGGGCATAGAAGGCTCCAATATCAGCAGTTATCTCATTGTGGTTAGCTCTAACTCTGAGTTCACCCTGTTCAACATGAAGTTTCTTCTCTGGAGTGTCTATAGCGATACCAACATTCCCAGCAACACTCAGGTCTTCTGCTACCTTGAGGGCATCAGCGATTTCGAGTTTTCCGGATGAATGTTGCGATCGCAATGTGCCATGAAAGGTAATCTTATCTTCATCCTGGTCCCCCAGTAACACATCCCCCGGTTGATGATCAACGTCCCGAGCAATGACATCCCCTCGAAATGTTACATTTCCCTCTACCTCTAGATTCCCGGAGACCGTTACTGCTCCATTTAAATGGGTATCTCCCCCATCAACCTTAAGCTTGTAATTCCCTGGTTGTGTTGTCCCAATCCCAACCTTACCATCAACGGTCAGGTTTTCCGAGACGTTTAAGGCATCCGCTATCCGCAGTGACCCTGATGAATGTTGCGATCGCACTGTGCCATAAATAGTGACTGTATCTTGATCGCTGTTTCCTAGGGTGACGTTATCACTGACCGTTAGAGCACTCTCAATGGTCAACGGGCCGGTCATGGTACCCCCGGATTGACTCACTACTCCAGTCAAGGGAGAGAAAATAGCGCGACGGTCTTCTACTAATTCCCACTTGCTCCCATCACAGAGCAGTAGGGCTAAGGGAGAGTAGTGATGACTAATGCCATGGGGATTGGCTTTGTCTATACTCCATTCAACGGTCTGTGAGGTTCGGGTAGGAATCAACCAATAATCCCCAGTTGTGTAGTTTCCGGATTCAAACTTAACTTCTAGGTCATTGTTTAACTGGATATATCCCTCATTACCCTCAGGCTGTGTCACTGTGATCGCTTGTTCCGAATCCCAAAGCCGCACTGTGGGAATTGTCCCCAAAGACTCTCGTGTCACCGGTTGATTGTTGGGCCACTCGGTCACATACAGGTTATCCCCTTGGACATTGTTGAGCTTGACAAATATCCCCGGGATGCCCTGTAGGGTATTCCGCTCATCAGTGATTTCCACCCACTGACCAGTAGCAAACTCAGCTTGGGAATCACCGCCAATATTAATCCGGTTACTATCAATGCTTTCGATCCGAGCTGCGATCGCACCATTATGCCGTGACCACTTAAAGGTGGCTTGCCCTAATTCTCCGGATTGATGAATTTCTAAACGGTACAACTGATTTGCCTGACTTCCCCCTGCCCCTTGGGGAGTACGGGCTAAGAGCTGCCCTTTGTTATTAGCAACGTTAACCCAGTTATTCCATAGTTCAGATAATGTGTTATTATCTAATTCCTTATTAATATCCGCTTCCACCTTAAGCAGCTTAGCCTGCCAAACGGTCTTAGTCCTGGTGCTGGTATCTGGTCCACCGAGAGCTTCTTCTCGAATACTGGGGTCTTCAATGATTGTGATGTGCCGTTGCCAGACATCCAGATAAGCCAAGTAGTAACCTGAGGTTTTGTCCAGTTCTACCTGAGGCAAATCCGGTTGTTTGGTATACTCCACCTCCTGATCATTTTCACAGAAGATGCCATCCACATAGCAGTGTCCCTTGTCAATGGTCAACGTGCTACCATTGTCAAGCACTTTAAGTTGAAAGCTGCTACTGGTATTACTCAGAACACCATTTTGAGTATCAGTGGGAAAACCATTTAGCCCAATGGTATCTTGAGCAATTGTCCAATCGCGATAGGCACTGATATCTAGCTGTTCATTCCAATCCGCATCCAGCAATACCCTACCTTGCTGCATCCGGACGCTACTGTAGTGTTTGTTGCGATTAAATGTGAAGCGAGTAAAATCCCCTTTCATCAAACCCTCCGATACTTTTTAGCTACCAAAATCTACAAAAGCAAATTTTAGCCCACTAATGCAAGCTGATTTCTCAGCCAGGGGGTATCTCCCAAGGCTCGCAGAAAGATTCCACGAGCGCCGTTGATATCTCGTTCGCGAAGCGTGACCAAAGGTCAATCCATAGATCGACCATCAACTTTAGATTTAATTATTTTGCTTCCACCGATGTTGACCAGTTCACCAGTCCAACTGACTGTTTTACTGGTATAGGCTTCGCAGACATCGACTACTGTCTTTCCGGTCTCTTTGGCTTTATGCTTTAAGAACTCTTTAAAGCGATAATGGGCAAAAGTAAGCATGTTGCGGACAGTCTTAGATCTAATTTTTCTATTTCCTTTTTTTGACATTTGAGATGTTTCAAATGTAGGAAGTAATATCACATCAAAGTTGTCCACAAGGAACCTAGCTGCTTTGTGATGAAGTTCATCTATCAGGTTTTGAATTCTGATAATCATCCGCCGAGTAGCTTTCCTCATTCTGCGCTTCTGTCCACGCTTAGCTTTACTAATTTTGGACAATAGGTTGTCCAGGTGTTGGCACAGCCTCTGAATTTTAGAGAAATCTCCGTGTCCAATCTTTCCGACAGAAGTCTCGCTAAAGAAAGTAAGAAAGGTTCTGACTCCAGGGTCTAAAGCAACTACTCGCCCTTGGTTATCGAGTTTCTCTTTCGTTGCTTCATGGGGAACTACCAAGTAATAATTTCCATTGTGGCTGGTCAGTCTGCCATCTCCAATATTGTTGGGGAGACGCTCGGCATAGGATATTTCCCCTAGTTTGGTGTGGTAGACGCCTTTTTCAGATACTGCGGACTTTGGAATGTAGCAAGACTGTCTTGGATTTTTACGAGATCTAAATTTGACCCGATTAATCTGAAAAGTCTTCTTGTACTTTCTCTTAGCCTCCCGAACGGCGGCGCAAGCATCCTTTATCGCTATTGATTTAATTTGATAAGGTACTGACTTGCACCACTCGGGTAGGTCGTTTAATATTTCAGTTTTAATCGCTTTCCAGTTGGCTTTAATCTCACCAGACTGAAGGAGCTTTACTGTTTTGTTGAACACATAGCGGGACACCCCAAACCATTTGCGAACAAGAGAACGCTGTTCAGGGTTTAGGAACACTCTGATCTTCTTGGATTTTCTTACCGTATTTCCTGAGTCCGTGGACTCGACAGGAGAAGACGTGAATGATGGAGAGAAGATCTGCGGTAAGTTCGGATTCCGGACAACTTTCAGGTTGGTCGAGAACCAGGATTTTTCCACCGTTGAGACCGACCAAGTACTCAATGAGTTCAAACCCGAATCGGGTGAGCCTGTCTCTACAGGTAACAATAATCGTGAGCTTATCTCCGCGCACAATTCGTTCCAATATGGCTCTAAGACCTTTCCTTTTGTAGTTGAGTCCTGATCCGATGTCTTTAATGATTTATGCTTGTGGGAAGAGCGAGTGGAGGTAGGCAACTTGCCTGGAAAGGTCGTCTTTTTGCTTGTGGGTGCTAACTCTGCAATACCCAATGCTGAATTCACGAACTCGATCCACGTTTCCTTTGAAACTACCAAATCTGAGCAGACTCTCTGTGTCAAAGAGTCTGGTTCCACCGGGAGTTTTCTCGCACCTGATCGTGCCATTATCCGCGTACTTCCTTAGAGTGTTCCCAGATAATCCCGTAAGTTCGACCGCCTTACGGAGAGGGACTAGTACCATGATTAAAATCTAATACACTTTTGTAAAAAGTGCAAGATTTTTGTAGATAATCATTAACATCTGCTAGCCTTATTATCAGATAGATATCACATACCTATAGACAATTGCCTAAAACTGAAACCAGGCCATGAATTCAAATCGTTTAACCAGCAACCTGCTACTTATAACCAGCAACCTGCCACTTATAACCTGCCATTTGCCACCTGCAACCTTCCAACTTTAACCTTTCACTTTATAACCTGCAACCTTATAACCTTCAACCTTAAAACTTTCAACCTTCAACCTTAAAACTTTCAACCTTCAACCTTAAAACTTTCAACCTTCAACCTTACAACTTTCAACCTTATAACCTTCTCAAGTCACATAAAATACCCCTACCTGAAGACCAAAGCGCAAGTATTCATTCAGGGCTGCTTTTAAATTAGCTTGGCGCTGGGGCTGCACTAAGGGATTGAATGCTCCCATCTCAGAGCCATTTTCAGCACCGGTGCGGATTCCCTCAGGAGTGTCAAAGGTCAATTGGCCATAGCCCGGTTGACCATAGTTAAGAGTTGTGAAAACAGGTTGCTGGTTAGTTAGTAATGTGGTATTTTCGGCTGCTGTCAACTCGTCGATACTGTTGCGTCCTAGCCGCTGTGCCTCTTGTTCCAGGAATAGGTCAGGTTGACACTGATAGCGATTCGGTGTTTGGGAACCGGACGGAACATAAGAGAAGCGTATCCCACCAACCTGTCGTTGTTCAACGGTGACAGTATCTGTGAAGATAGTTTCTGAAGCCAAGATTATTTCCTGGACAGCGACTTGACCGAAAACAGTGGTTCTTGCCATAGTGGTTGGGGGTCCGTAACTGTTGTTAGCAACAGATGCGATCGCAAATTTCCCAGCGCCATCAATAATACTATCTTGGATGGTTAAGTTAGCACTCTGTGCTGGTAGGCGTAATGGTCCGACAATGCTGTGTCTAATCATTAGCTGTAAATCAGCTGTCTGTCCTTCTTCGACAACTATGCTGGCTTGACCTTCTTCTGCCATCACGGTGCAGTGGGTTAGGTTCAGTCTCAGATTCCCTTGAATTGCGATCGCACCTTTGATCAGCAAGCCATTGAGATCTAAGGTTGACCCCGCTGCTGCCCCCACTACAGTTAACTTTCCATCCACGGGATGGATACTAGGGCAAGCGCCATCAGCGGCTTCAATCACTAATCCCTTAAGATTGCTCAGTTGCAGGGGAGTGTAATAGGTACTGTTATCCATAATTCGGATAACTCCGAGCTTGCCACGGTTTACCCATTCCTTGAGGGCTCCCTGCAAGCTAGTAAACCATTGCTCAGATTTGGGAGTATGGGTTTTTGAAACAAACCATACCGTGTTAGAGGTCTGGGTTAAGCTTTGGCGTCGGCTGTAGGGTCCACCACCAAGGTCAGCACTAAATCCGTAATTGTAGCTGACTTGTAGTTGATCTGGCTCCGGGTCTTCCCCTTCCGCAAAAGTCAAGCGTCCCAAATCCACATCCACAGCTACGGTTTTCCCCTCGGAAGGGCGACTCCAGTTGCGCAAATCCCTCCCTTCTACCTTATCGATTGGGATCAGTTGACCATTTTTAATAATCGTGACACTGCTGAGATCACCGTAGTAGTCTTGTAACTCTTCCTGAAAAGCTTGGGATGCGATCGCTTGGGGTACATTAATTGCTGCCGCCACCTCGCTAAACTCGGTTCTAGTTTGAGGACGGTTAAACAAGGGCATGTCATAACCCAAAGGATGGAAGGTATAGCGACCTTTGTTCGGTAAGGGAGTGACTTGAAAGGTATACTTGCGCTGGGTTGAGGCCGATTGCACCGCAACAATGGTATTTTGGAAGCGTTCTGGATCCTGACCGAGGGCAAAGGAATAGGCAACATTCCGTTGTTCGGTAATGGCATAAGCATTACTATTCCTGACCGGGTAGCTTTCCAGACGCCACAAAAACACTCCTACACTGGGGATGTTATATCTACCGCGATTGGATTCAAAGGGACGGATATCGATAGTGTGGGCAGCAGTGTTGAAAGGACTGTCTAGGCGCTCTAGGGCATCGGTTCGACGCAGGTCAAAGGTACCCCCTTTCCCTGGGCGGATGTGAGACAGATGCTGGGTTGTGGCGATATAGTCAAAATATTCTACTACCCTGGCTTTCCAGCCAGTTACATCCTGAACCACCATTTCCAAAGTGGCAGTAGTCCCTTTACGGCGACGGTAACGAATTGTATTAGCAATCCGGGTACGTTGGCTGAAGATAATCTGCTTTTCATCATTTAAATCCTCGATGCCCAGTAACTCAGCAATATAGGGCATCACCCAGGAATCACAGGTTTCAATAAACCAGTTGTCATACAAGCCTTCAATATCAGCTTCTATAATCTGGAGTTCCTTTTCCATTACTGCCAACAGCGCCCGTAGGGGTTCCCCTTGGGCAAAATCTCGCTGCCGGTAGATAGCAGGTAATAGATTATAAAGCCGCTCGGTTGATTGGTTCATCTTAGGAATACCGTTGTTCACCAGGGAGATTATAGAGAACTCAAAAGTCAAAAATAACAGGATTTGATCAGATGCGCATCTTATGGTAATAAACAATATAGATTCTTAATAAGGGGAGCAGTAAAGGTAATTGATAATTCCTGAAACCCTTATCTATCAAGATATACGAGCTTGTAAATCAAAAATAATATCTAAAAAGCCTAAACTCCTATAAAATTATAATTTGGGCAAAATTCAATATCTGCATAGCCTTGCACCATACTTTAGCTACGGTTTCCCCAAAGGAGACCATTGAGCTGTTTGCAGTTACATACAGCAAAAAACAACAGGGCTACTTACACGTAGTACCCGATTAATCTGTAAACCATTAGTTGGAGGTGCAGCGGAAAGGGGCTGAGTGCGGTATTGCGTCCACACTTTGAAAGCTCCTTGCTAACTCTAACCCTCAGGGTTTAAGTGGTGTATTCTGCTGCGAAATTTTCGATGAAAAAAATCCGTATTGTTCTGTGGGCGGCACTATTGTCTGGTGCTATGCTCATGATTCCACAGCCAGCTCAGGCGATTGAAAGCATAATCGAGCCGGTCAGTCACTTTGATACTGGCACAGAGGGTTGGAGCGTTGTTGACGTTAATGATCAAGAAGTTGACCCCGAACAGTCTAGAATCTGTGGATTCATCACTGGTGGCTACATTCATAATGATGATCAAGTCGGTGATGGACCCTACGATTACGTTGCTCCCGAGAAGTTTCTTGGTGACAAATCCAGTTTTTTCAATGGAAACCTCAGGTTTGCTGTTGAGGTTAATTTGGAAAATAGCGATCAGATTACCGAGGATATCAATAGTTTAAATAATAGTTTAATAAATGGTTTAATAAATGGTTTAACAATAAGTGGTGGTGGTTTGGAACTACAGAACCATGTATCGACGCCCACTATAGACCAATGGACTCCCTACACAATCCCCCTTAATGCAGAGGGTGGATGGATAAAAACTGACAGCAATGAAGCAGCGACGAATTTAGAGATAATGCAAGTGCTGACAGATTTGGATTATTTAAAGATTAATGGCGATTGGTTTACAAATACCAACAAAGACCGTTCCAGTCTCGATGAAGTTCGCTGGGAAAAGTGTGGATCTCTCTACGTCTATGAACCCCCGAATAATTCTGCCCCTGTGGTGGCTAATCCCATTGGTGCTCAAAGTATTAACGAGAATGAGTCTTTTACCCTGACAATTGGGGAAGCAACATTTAGCGATACCGATGGAGATAGTCTGAGCTTGAGTGCAACCATACCGAGCTGGTTGGATTTCGATGGCACTACGTTCAGTGGTACTCCCAGTAGCGATGACATTGGCACAACCACAATTACTGTAACAGCCTCTGACGAGCTATGCAAAACCGTCAGCGATGCCTTTGAACTTCAGGTTAACCATGTTCCCGTGCGTACTGAAATTGCCAATTCAGTGGAGGATTTTTCTGATACTCAAGGAGAGCATAACTGGTTCTATGGCTACTACGATGGTTCCCTGACCAGTGCTGATTTCCATGAAATGCAGGAATACACTGAGGGATCCTGGAAAGTGAAGCAAGGAAAATACTGGACTGAGCTATCTAACACTATTGCTCATCCCAACGGTCCGAAAACCACCGGTAGACGGAAAAGGGTTGAGCAGTGGGGAGTTCGTCGCTGGGTTAGTGACATTGAAGGGGAAGTTACCTTCAAGGGTCACCTCGCCAAGAAAGACAGTCGTACTGCCAGCGATGGTGTGATTGCCTATATCTTTGTTGATGGTACTAAAATCTGGTCTGACGCAATCCATGGCAATGATGGTGTTGGGGTTTATTTCACTGTATCGAGCAAAGTGCAAAAAGGCTCGGTAGTTGACTTTGCCCTGGCACCTGGCAATAGCGACTTTTTTGATAAGAGCACATTCACGATTAGCATCATTGGTTTGTTGTAGAGCTTAAGTATTCAGCGGTCAGCGGTCAGCGGTCAGCTTCAAATAAACCTTGTTCGCCCATTGCGCCAATGCGCAATGGGCGAACGGGAGAATTTAAGATTGATAGATTAATGAGAATTGAAAGTCTTCAGAAAAGTCCTTGGCTAAGGTCAAAGGCTTATAACTGATAGCTTACGTCATTTTGCGAGAGCTTCAATAGTAGAGACCCTGACAATAAGTGCCATATAAGTGCCATGTTTTACTAAGAATTACCCTCTATATATGCTTGAATAGTTTTAATTAGATGGTTTTTATTTAGTTGACATTTATATAACTCATCATAGAAGTTAATATCTACTTCTCGCCAACTTATCCAACCGAGCAAACTAGTATGGGAATGTTTATTATCTGTAAAACTATAAGCAACTAACTTGGGAGCATTTCTGATGGAAATTATACAAAAATCGTCCTGAGGGCTAATTATGTTCTCAAGATCGTCTTGATAGACCATAATTTTAAAGGTAGATTGATTGATCAGTTTTGATTTCGTTTCATCATCAAGGGAATCGTAAAAATACCGAAATTCATCCTGTTCATATTCAATCAGATATCGTTCAGCCACTCGAACGTCCAAAAAATCTTTCAATTGCTGTTTATTTTTCAGGATCTTGAGGAAATGTAATGAACAAATTGCCTTGACCGTACCTTCTTTGTATAACTCAGCCAGAGTGAGAATCTCCGAAAAAACAATTTTTCCTTGTTGTAGATATAAACTACTATTGATTAGTGTTTTGAGGCTGTCTATTTTTTTAAGAAATAGCGGTATAGTTTGCCGTCTACTATATTGACGTTCTAAAAAAGCTACTAATTCTGGCTTTTCGCTGAGCAGTAAATGGTCTCGTAGTTGTTCTTTTAAACTATCTAAGTTATCTTCATAGTCTTGCTCCCAATAGATAGATTTTATATCTAGTCCTTTTTCAAGGTTTGCACTGTTATTGGTATTCCAATGTGCTACAAAGAAACCTATTGTCTGAGTTTTGCCCGATTGAGATTCCGATAGGACTCTCCAAGTTTCAATACACCTATATGTAGGTCTATTTTCAATCATACTAAGATCATATCGCTTAGTGAATTCATAACTAAAAGTTGCTTCTTGCTCTGTGGCATTACTTTCATAACTTTTGATACTAATTTCTATAGGGATTATATTATTCAAATTCCATCCCGCTTCCCTTGACTGTTCGCTGCTATTTATGGCTTTAGTTTCCCCCTTAATATTAAATGTTATTTCTCCTTCGTCTTTGCTAGCGTAATTTTTGCTTTCTCGTTGCAGCTTTATTGTCACGACGAAATCCTTCGCAGGATCATAAAGTTTAAGTCTGATAAGAATAGGTTTTAGTATAAATTCATATAGTAAAGATAAGCATAAAGCCATAACCGCACTTAGGGGTAATAGATATACCCAAATCCCTGACTTTATCGGTTCTTCTAGTAAATATAGTAAGTTTTCTTCTTGTACAATTTGATGGCTTTTGTCCAGGAAAATATCTAAACATAAAATATAGTATTGATCAGTATCTTTATCTTTAAATTTATACCATAACGTTCTAATTGCGTTAGTATTTTGATCGTTTATATCTATATAGATACCAGTAATTGCTGACTTATTGTCGAAACCATCAGTGATAAAAAAATTATTACTATAATCATTGTTACTAGCTCTAAACCAAGGTCTGGTTTTAAAATCTATCTCTGATGTATAACCCTGATCAGTAAATGGATAAGATATCAAAAAACCTGTATCAATGTTAAAAATATAAACATTATTTATTCTGAGATCAGGAATATGTTTCCAGTAATGCTTATCATCTGTTAAATAAGTAATTACCTCTTTACTAAAATCATTAAAATTTTGTGTAGCCATACTATCGTCATCATTTTTTATTATTTCTGTCCCTATATTTTTTAGCATTATATGAGTAAAGTTTTGAAAAATTTTATCATTACGACTTTGTTTTTGTTGTTGATTTTTGTTTATTGCCTGCTCCTGGACAGTCTCGTTTATATTACTCCATTGTTTTGAATTAAAATCGATTACACCAGAATAATCATAGTAAACGTTAATAGATTCACTTGTCTTTATTATCTTCCAGGGAACAGAACCTTCATTTGGTGATAGATTGTCAACAATTATTTTTTTTGTTATATTTCCAGGAACGTTTAGGATTCCAGATCTTTGAAAATATGATTTATAGTCCTCTTTTAATTTATCTTGTGTTTTTCCAACAAAATCAGCAAATATTTTTGTAGATTCTACCTCTAGGTCTAGATTCTCATACCAGACAGTGAGCTGTTTATATTTCTCAATTTCTCGATTATTTTTGACAACATATCCAAAAGATATGATCAGCACCATCGATACTATATAAGCAATTAAAAATTTAGAGGATAATGCATAGGATAATACACGATGTATTAATTTAAATGAATTATTGTCTGATTTCCGATTGAAGCCTGAAGATACCATACTATAAGTCTAATTTCCTATTTCAATGCAGGTGTTTACACCTAACTGATTTGCCAATTGTTACTAGGTTAGCCCTAGGGCGTGTTTTCAAAGTTTTCCGCAAGATTTAGATCCCCCCCAGCCCCCCTTAAAAAAGGGGGGAGCCATACTCAAAGTCCCCCTTTTTTAAAGGGGATTTAGGGGGATCTCCGAGGCAAGAAAACACGCCCTAGGCACTTTCAGATGTCGGGGATAAGATTTTTAATCTCTTGATACTAAGTTTGTTGCAGAGAACCATGATTGACTGACTTTAGTCCTAAAACCTTTGATGTTACCTAGGGAGCAGTGGAATGCTAGCAAAATCCAACAAAACCATTGCCAGGGTGAGGTTTTACTATGTTCAACCCAACCTACGAAGCTGCAATAATAAGTCTATTCGCTGAACCCTGAGTACTAAGATTCGATAATAGCGATCGCGAAGCGGTTCCAAAGGAACATCGCGTTTTCTTACTTCACTGCTTCCTTATTTGGTTTTGGGATTTGGTTTGAGTAGTGATTATGAGATCACTACAGCTAACTTCTCACCTCTCCCTATTCTTATTGATAGTTTTATCAAATTTATTTTGATTTGGCAATGAGTATTTGTACTTGTTTTTTGTATAAATGAGTTGTAAAACTAGATTGTGATTTTTTATAAACTAAAAAATTCTGTATTCCTTACTGCTCTTAGCTATTGGGAGTTTTAGGTTTACTAAACCTTGGGATTATTTGTTCACATATCAAATCGAAATACTATAGTAATCTTAATTTCCTTCATGTTCCTTCGGTAGTGCTTCAGTTTGACCCGGTGGGTGGAATGGGCATCTTGGTGGAACAGGCATCTTGGTGGAATGGGCATCTTGCCTGTTCCAATTTTCGGACGGGCTGTACCAACGCTGGCTATGAGGCGGACAATGAGAGTTTCTTCCCTAAAGCATCCTACGCCTCCCTACCCCACTCTTCGCCACCTGGTAATTCAGTTAAATAATCATCTAAAACTGCTGGCAGTTCTTTAGCTGAATACCGGTAAGTGAGACTAAGTAAACTATTGGCAGTCAAAATCAGCTGTGGTTTATCCAGTCTCTGGGAAAGTTGAGACCGCCTTAACTCTCCATTGAAAACTTCCAGACTAGCAGGAGCGATCGCTGCTTCTAGTGCTTCCTCTAACCTGGGCTGCCATTGATCAGGCTTAATATAATAGGAGGTCTTATTATCTTTGAGATTAAGCTTTTTAATTTCCAGAATTGAACTGGCAATTGAAGCTGCCCAAGAATTGGTTAAACGCTGCTCAATTTGATTTTTAATTAAGTGGATAAATAGCCTAACTAGGAACGAATCAATATTACGCAAAATTGCCTGTTTACTCATCCCTTCTAATTCATCGACAATTGCTAAAGCATCTGCGTATCGTCCTTCTACAATGCTAGTTTTGAGGTCTATAAGTTCTTGTGTCATCAATTTTTTATCGACTAATTCTATAAATAGCAAAGGGAACAGGGAACAGGGAGTCGGGAGTCGGGAGTCGGGAATAGGGAGCAGGGAGCAGGGAATAGGGAGTAGTTAATTTATAAGAGGTGATTTTGATAACATTAGTGTGATCAAGATTTAAAGTAGAGGCATAAAACTAATTTGGTCTTGATATTAATCTAACTAGCCTCTATTGTTTTAGTATGGTTTTGATAGGCAGCCTCTTTTTCAGCTTTAAACTGTCGGATTTTTTCAAGAAAAGGAGGGGGATTTTTACGCTGTTGCTCGCGCATTTTATGACTCCACGCCAACCAGTCAGCAATATAGGCGCTCACGGAAACTTGGTTGTGTAAATAGTATAAAATTGTGGCATAAACCTGTTCTAGTGTTACCGTCCTATAGCGTTCGGCAATCGCTTCTGGTGTCTGGGCACGATGGATATATTGATAGAGAATATGTTCTATCCCAATGCGTGTTCCTTTAATCCGAATATCATCGGGTGCTAAAAAATCAAAGTAATCTTCTAATTGCATTAGTAAATTGAGGGAGTAGGGAGTAGGGAGTAGGGAGTAGGGAACAGGGAACAGGGAACAGGGAACAGGGAACAGGGAACAGGGAACAGGTAAAAAATATTGTGTACCTGATTAGGCTATAACCCGCTATTATATATAATACGTGGTGATAATGCGTAGGCTACTTGCCAAAATCATACCCTAATTCAGCAACACCTGGTATTTGACTATGGTAATTATTGTTTTTGAACCAAATACCCAGGATATTTTACAATGGATACCGTAAAATTTTACCAAGATACCGTCGAAAAAATTCTCAAAGACTATGCGGCTATCCCATACAGTTATGGTGATATTAGGCAGTATGTCATTATTGATGCCGAGCGTACTCATTTCCTACTGTTTAACGAAGGATGGAACGGCAAAAAAAGAGTCCATGGCGTTGTCACCCATGTTGAAATTCGTCAGAGCAAACTCTGGATTCATTATGATGGCATCGAAGACGGCATTACCGATGAACTAGTTGCGGCGGGTGTGCCAAAGGATCATATTGTCCTCGCGTTTCATCCTCCCCATTTACGTCAACATACTGGATATGCGATCGCATAACCCCAATCACAAATAATATCAAGTCCGGTTGAATACCCATTATAAAAGTGTCGGGAGGGTGGGGAGATGGGGAGATGGGGAGATGGGGAGATGGGGGAGATTTTTATAAAGGGTAATTATGCTGAGATGATATAACTAGTAGGGTGCGTTCATAACCCACCCATCCCATTAACAATTCCCTCTTCTTTCTTCCCTACTCCCTACTCCCTACTCCCTACTCCCTGGTTCCTGTTCCCGACTCCCGACTCCCGACTCCCGACTCC
>NZ_JAAHHU010001170.1:0-1606 GCF_010672095.1 Moorena sp. SIO3I6
TGTGGACAAGAATTCACCCAAACAGGATCAGAAAACTACTTTGGCCAGAGGTCTTCTCAACAAAATGTCATTTCTCTACAAGATGTAGCATCAGCTGTGGGTCAACCCTGTAATTATGCGATCGCGTTTGGGATTGGGGCTGCTAACTGGCAGATTGACATTACAGCCACAGTCTTAGGTTACTTACATAGCTGGGCATCTAATGTCATCGGTGCTGGCGTCAAATTGATTCCCCTTGGTCAAACCGTTGGTCAACAGCTACTACTAGGACTCAACCATAGACTTACTCTGAGCACCCAAGATGTTTTAACTTTGACGGATGAAAAATTAAGTAGTTGTGGCTGGGGATTAGCCCTGGCAAGTATGGCTCACGAAACTCAGTACACACGATTATTTCGTAGTTAATTCTTTTTAAAATTAATAATCATTTGTAAGCATTCAGCACTCAGCGGTCAGTGGTCAGCTTATTTTATTCAAAAGCTGTTCGGTGTAGGGTGGCCATAGGCCAATGGCACCTCAAGTAGCGTGCGCTTAGTGCATTAGCTAACTTTATTAATTCTTTTTTAAAAGATTAATAAAGTTAGCTGGTTTTTTTTGGCTGATGTTACCGATATATGCCACATTTGCATGTTATAAAAGTATAGCGTTTGTATTTGAGATGTAAACCTTAATGGTCTTTTTTTATTAGACAATAAAACTCCGTATCTCTTGCCCCTTTTGCCTTTTGCCTCTTGCCTGCATGCCTTTTTTTGCAAGAAGTCTGTTTACAACCTAGATAAAAACCCTATATACTACGACAATTAGCGTATTTTAATAATTAGCCGGATTTTAATGCTAATATAGAGTTAGAATTAAGGCAGCCAAACTTTCGTTAATTTTCGGGTAATTTTAGTTAAATCACCCTTCTTAATTAAGGTAAAGTTAAGCAAAGTCAGGTACTAATTTACCTTCAGTTCGGCTAACCGAGTTTTGCTGATGGTTAGTGAAACTCGATCATGGTGCATCTCCACAACCCTAGCTTGAATTGTCTGCTAACATTACGAGTTTGGTGCATTTCACCAAAACCATAACTTACGAAAAACTGGGCGAAAAACCCGATATTTTGTAAACACTATACAAATATAGTGGCTGGGTAAGTTCTGAAAACTATACACAATATTATAATTCACAATATTACCTATTAGGGATTAATTTAAACATAAACTATTAACAATATACGTGCTAATATAGGCGCTAAAAAACTAGGATTATTACTTGTTAAATATTCATTGTTAATTGTTAGTTAATAGTTACTAATTACTAGTGGCATTGCTATATATCCATAGAGACACCAATGACGACTCAAAAAGTATTGACCACCGACAAACTGGCACAACAGATTCAAGCTTGCGCAAAGGCGCAATTTACTGGTTGGTTGGAGATTGAAGATCCCCAAGGTCAGCAGTGGAGTCTTTCTTTTCACTTGGGTCGTTTGACTGGGGGTGCTAGTAAAATGCATCCCATTCGTCGTTGGTGTCGGCAGTTGTCTGTACACTGCCCAGAACTATCAGCATTTCCTGTGTGTCAGGGGTCGTCGGCTCAGCCGGTGTATTGGGATTACCCATCT
>NZ_JAAHHU010001171.1:0-1605 GCF_010672095.1 Moorena sp. SIO3I6
TTCGCTATTATGCAGCATGGTGGCTAGGAAAGTTCCGAGTCCGGGAACCACTGGCAATTGATGCCCTAATCGCTGCGCTAGAGGATCAGGACAACCAGACAGAATTAGGAGGATATCCTCTGCGCCGAAATGCCGCCCGGGCCCTGGGCAAACTAGGAGACCATCGAGCTGTGCCTGCGTTGATTGATTGTTTAGACTGCCCGGATTTTTATGTTAGGGAAGCAGCGGTACAATCTTTAGCGATGTTAGAAGATCGTACCTGTATTCCCAAGCTGATCAAACTCCTAGACGGAGGTTTAGAAGCAGCCCAGCCTATACCCGGATGTCCCCACCTCGCCCAACCCTACAATGCCGTCATCGAAGCTTTGGGGGATCTTGGTGTAACTGAAGCGATTGACTTGATTGAACTATTCCTAGAACATCCCAACGAGTTGGAACAGTATGCCGCCGCACGGGCGATGTACCAGCTAACTCAAAACCCTACTTATGCGGAACGTTTAATTAAAGCTTTGAGTGCTTATCAAGTGCAACTGAGGCGGGCAGCTCTTTCGGATCTCGGGGCAATTGGTTATTTACCAGCAGCCGATGCGATCGCTAAGACCTGGGCAGAAAATAGTCTCAGGGTACTCGCCCTCAAAGGAATTCTAGAGCATTACTTAGAAAGCAATCCCAGTGATGGTTGCCACCTATCGGAGACAGCAATTAGAATTATGAACTTGATCGATGGTCTTCTTTGAAGTTTGAAGGATAAAGTATCACAGATGAAGAAACAAGTATGAAATAATTTTATCTAAAATTTTATCTAACTATTTATAGAAGCATTACGTCAAAACTGGTAGGTTTTGATACTTTTGCTTTTTGCTTTAAACCTACCACTATAAAACCCTTAGGGCAAACAACCTTTAAGCTTATATCATGTCAGGATAATTAACCTTAATAAAAATCTTTCCATCTCCCCATCTCCCCACACTCCCCTAGATTATTGGTATTCAACCAGACTTGATATTAGACCCCTGCATGACCAACACAACCCGAGAGCAAGAATTAATTCGAGCTGTGAAAGAGGCAGATTCTGCCTATAGTTTAGTAAAAGCAGTGAGAATCCTGGCTAATGCCCATTTAGAAGCTGCAATCCCCACTTTAATTGCAGTTTTTAGCTACAATAACCCAGGTGCAGCAGAATTAGCTGCCGGTGGGATAGTGCGATTCGGGAAAACAGCAGTAGCGCAATTGCTCAACCTAATTGATGACTATAACTACGGAGGTAGAGCCTGGGCAATCCGCGCACTATCAGGAATTGGCGATCCTAGAGCCTTCGATACCTTAATCGAAGCTGCTGAAACTGACTTTTCTATGAGCGTCCGTCGAGCTGCTACGAAAGGTCTGGGCAGCCTGGACTGGGAGGATATGCCTAAAGATAAAATTCCTGCTGCCCAAGAGCAAGCTTTTAAAACACTACTGCTAACCTGCCAAGATACGCCATCTGTGATGGTGCATCTCCCCTTTTCAGTGGTAAGGAAGTGGCGGTAGTCGGGGGGGGTGACTCAGCGGCAGAGGAAGCTGTATATTTGACCAAGTATGGTTCCCATGTTCATATGCTAGTAC
>NZ_JAAHHU010001172.1:0-1605 GCF_010672095.1 Moorena sp. SIO3I6
TCTTAATAAAAATCTCCCCATCTCCCTATCTCCCCACCCTCTCCTTAATTATGGGTATTCAAGCAGACTTGATATAGCGTTTCTAGGATTTATGAGGTACGCTTCTCAACCTCAAAGTCCCCCTTGATAAGGGGGATTTAGGGGGATCTCTTTGTCCCTCATGGCACATATAATTGCTATATTATTGGCTCTATCGACGCTAATTCGTTAAAATTTAAGATAGTGATAAAACAGAGGTCGCTTCAGAGATGAACCTTGCTGAACTTCTGACCAATCCCAACATCCTTCAAAGACTACTGTTGGTAGAACTAGCAATATTTACCTGTATTATAGGACTTTTAATCAATCGCTTTGAGGAGCAAAAAAGTCCCCTTCGGAGAATAATAGTAATTGCTCTATGCACAATTTATGGAGTCTTAGGTGCTGTAGGAGGAAATTTAGTTTTTAAACCATCAGCGGAACAGGATACCGAGTGGATCAAACAAGTCTGGTGGATTTTAGGTATTGGTTACTTATTTGCTCTACCTACAATTGCGTATTTGTTCAAAACTAGCTCAGTAAACCAAACTCAAATCCCTAGAAAAATTCCACAAGAAAATTTACAGCGATGGCGCAAGGACTTGCTGGGAGTAATGGCAGCTGAGGTTAACATGCGCCTTGATGACTCCCTGCACAATGACCACTTGATTCAGTTGGTGATGGCAGACCAAAGGGAGCAAGTGGGTCGTCCAGAAAAAATTACTGTGAATCCTAGCAATTCTCCTCCATGGTGGAAACGGTTGCCCAAGTTTCGTCGAGTAACTACGGAGTCTGAAGCAGGTCAAAAGGTTATTGAGGTATTTAACCAAGAGGATATTGCCGGGAAACTGTTGATTCTCGGTGCGCCCGGTTCTGGAAAAACGACCATGCTGTTGGATTTGGCCAAGGATTTAATTACACCTGCCCAACAGCAGCCAGACCAACCGATTCCAATTATAGCTGAACTTTCTGATTGGAAAGATGACCAACCCATTGCTGAATGGTTAGCAGCTAATTTAAAGTTTCGTTATAATCTCCCCGAAGCGATTACTCAGGAGTGGATTACCACCCGTCAGTTGTTACCTCTTCTGGATGGTTTGGATGAATTGGGCTTAGAGCGACAGAGGTTATGTGTTCAGCAATTAAATCAGTTTGTCAAACACGTTCCTCACGTTGTGGTCTGCTGTCGTGAAGAAGAGTACAAAGCTGGTGAGCAAATTCTTAAGATGCGGGGAGCAGTCTGTTTGCAACCTTTGACGGATGAGCAGATAAAAAATTATTTAAAGGGGTTCAAGGGTCCCCTCTGGGAAGGAATTCAGCAAGATTCAGAGGGATTGCTAGAGTTAGCAAGAATGCCCTTACTATTGCATTTGATTCCCGTTGCTTATCCCGATGGCTTGAAGCGAGTAGGGAGACATTTTAAGGATGATAAAGCAAAGGAAGATTATCGGAACCAATGCCAGGGCAAACGCATCTAAATTAGATTGACAAATAAGCAAAAATGTGCTAAGCACCACCCAGGTTAAGTTGAGCACCAAATATGAGATAATGACTTCATGACTAATTTTTAAGAACTCGTTGGCGTGT
>NZ_JAAHHU010001173.1:0-1604 GCF_010672095.1 Moorena sp. SIO3I6
TCATTTCCGTTTCTGTCGCAGCACCCACTTTAATCACTGCGACACCACCAGCCAGCTTAGCTAATCGCTCTTGCAGTTTTTCTTTGTCGTAGGAAGAATCGCTTTCGTCCATCTGACGGCGGATTTGGTCACAACGACCCTTCACTGCATTTTCGTTACCTTCAGCAACGATAGTAGTGTTGTCCTTAGTTATGGTCACACGACGGGATTTACCCAGCATTTCCAGCTTGGCGTTGTCAAGCTTTAGACCTGCATCTTCGGTGATTACTTGTGCACCAGTTAGGGTAGCAATGTCCTCCAGCATAGCTTTACGGCGATCGCCAAAGCCAGGAGCCTTGACAGCTGCTACATTCAAAACACCCCGTAGGCGGTTGACCACCAAGGTTGCCAGGGCTTCTTTCTCAATGTCCTCAGCAATAATCAGTAACGGCTTGCCAGAACGAGCCACTTGCTCGAGTACTGGCACCAGGTCTTGTACCAGGGTAATTTTCTTGTCAGTGAGCAGGAGGTGAGGTTCTTCTAGAACTGCTTCCATCCGCTCAGTGTCAGTAGCAAAGTAGGGAGAGATATAGCCTTTGTCAAAGCGCATCCCTTCGGTAATTTCTAGTTCAGTGGTCATAGACTTCCCTTCTTCAAGGGAAATCACGCCCTCTTTGCCCACTTTGTCCATTGCGTCAGCAATCATCTGACCAACAGTCTCATCGTTACCCGCAGAGATAGAACCAACTTGGGCAACGGCTTTAGAGTCTTCTACTGAACGGGCATGTTGAGCAATCTTGTCTACCAGAAACGCAGTAGCTTTATCAATACCCCGCTTCAACGCGATTGGGTTAGCACCCGCAGCAACGTTGCGCAAGCCTTCTTTGACCACAGCATGAGCTAGTACTGTAGCTGTTGTAGTCCCATCACCAGCAGCATCATTGGTTTTTGAAGCTGCTTGCCGAATCAGAGAAACACCAGTGTTTTCAATGTGGTCTTCCAGTTCAATCTCTTTAGCAATGGTGACACCATCATTAACAATTTGAGGAGCACCAAACTTCTTCTCTAACACTACGTTGCGACCTTTTGGTCCAAGGGTGACAGCTACAGCTTCAGTCAGAGTGTCCATTCCCTTTTCTAGGGCGCGACGAGCATTTTCGTTGTAAATAATGCGCTTAGCCATAGGTTTTGAATTCAGTTCCTAAGGGTTATTAAGGTTGAAGGTAAAAGGTTGAAGGTAAAAGGTTGAAAATTTAAGGGTTCAACTTGTTTGCTGTTTACTCACCTTCAAGGTGTTAGCTGACGACTGCCAAGATGTCTTTCTCTGACAACAAAACGTACTCTTCGTTGCCTAACTTAATATCGGTACCAGCGTACTTGGAGTAAAGTACCTTGTCCCCTACTTTGACTTCGAGAGCAGCGTGAGAACCATCATCGTTCCGCTTCCCAGGTCCGGTCGCTACAATTTCCCCAACTTGAGGCTTTTCCTTAGCGTTATCCGGTAGTAGGATACCGCCAGCAGTTTTTTCTTCAGCGGCGCTTACCTTAACAAAAACTCGATCCCCTAAGGGCTTAACGGTGGAAACACTCAGAGTTACAGCTGCCATATCAGTTTTTCCTCTCTA
>NZ_JAAHHU010001174.1:0-1602 GCF_010672095.1 Moorena sp. SIO3I6
TCGATCGCGTAGCGTGACCATAGGTCAATCCCGTAGCCTGACCATAGGTCAATCCCGTAGCGTGACCATAGGTCAATCCCGTAGCGTGGCCGTAGGCCAATCGTAATCTCAGTAGGTGACTGACTTGGTGCGATCGCGTAGCGTGACCATAGGTCAATCCCGTAGCCTGACCATAGGTCAATCCCGTAGCGTGGCCGTAGGCCAATCGCAATCTCTTGATTTGACTGACTCGCTGGGATCGGTATAGTTTGTCTAGCTTCATTATTAACCGTAGGATTGAGACTAACCCTTTGCTGTCGTTTCAGGTCTAGATTAGCAAGTAGAGCTTTTGGTGAATTTAGCTGAGGTAGTTGACCAGGCAGTAGAGCAAAACTAGGTAGCAAACCTTTACTCAAGTTCACTAAAGGTGCAAGGGCGATATCTGAGGATGGCTCTGTCTGTTGGACTGGTGGAGGAGTCAGAGTCGAGTTGAAACTAACGATAGGTTCTCGTTTCCAGTTGAGCCTAGGGACTTGATCTGACCTGAGATCGACCCTAGGAAATTGTCCATCGTTGATGTTAAAACTGGAAGACTCTCTAAGAGCAATTGTTGTTGATCGCTCATTTTGGTTTAGGGAGGGAACCAGACCGGGATTGAAGCTGAGGATTGGTTCTTGTTTAAGCTCAAGGCTAGGTAGTTGACTTGGCTTCAGGTCAATGACTGGTAAATTTTCCTCTGCTGCTTGGCTTGATTCAGCTTCAGCGATCGCAGGATACAGCACCATGGTGACGCTACCAGCGATCGCTCCCATTAGCTGTAGTTTACAAGATATGTTATAATTATCAATTAATTTCATTGCTGATCCTCTTCGTTGAAGGTCGGAGTGACTGCAAAGTTCATGCGTGCCATACCACCAGGCTCTAAACGCACGAGTCTCGATTGACTGTTGCCTTCACTGAAATGGGTATTGGGAGCTAGGGTGTAACCTGGAAGGCTAGTCAGGTCTAAAGCTCCAGTGTGGTATCCCGGTAGAACGTTTTTCACCGAGAACAGACCATTGGCATCAGTAGTAATTCGGTTACCGTTTTCCATAAAGATCACCGCATTAGGAACTCCCGGTTCTCCTGGTTGCTGATGACCATCAAAGTTTTTGTCTACAAATACTCGACCTAGTAAGGTGCCGCAGTCGGAAATAATGCCGGGATCAACTCGTACTCGATGAACCACTGGCCCATCTTTGATATCCCAACCGTTGTCATCCCGTTCCGCAGCAACAATTGCTGAGTTCTCCCCGTCACCCCGGATGCCATCTGGGGTAACTTGCACCCCATAAGCAATGTTCAATACTCCACCTTCTGGAATTGGCTCTGCTGTCGTGAAAGTAATTGTTGCGCCATCTCGTGTGGTTTCAATCTCTACTGATTCTTGCTGTAACTCGCCCCGGACAGAATCTTCAAGGAATTTAAATCCTAGGGGTAAGTCGTCAGTGACTACAATGTCTTGCACAGCACTACTAGCTAGATTGCGCAAAGAGAGGCGATAGATGATAGTATCTCCTGGTTCAGCCGTAGCTCTGTCTGCGCTCTTGGTAATCCGAATCGATTCAAGGTCACAAATACCCG
>NZ_JAAHHU010001175.1:0-1602 GCF_010672095.1 Moorena sp. SIO3I6
CTGTTCCGAAGCTGCATCGCTAAAAATCATCATTGTCTTGTACCCAAGCGCCAGGGTCGGAAACCCCCGCAGGTTGGGCTTTGGTGAGCTTTCCGCATCTAATTATTAAATTCCCTTGATTGTCGCACCTCTGCATCGCTTGTCTGTAGCCCCACACCCCACACCCCATCCCCTACACCCCACACCTGAGGTCAAAGTAAAAAACCTACCCTTATGAGCCTTAATAACGGGGGGACATGATTCCCTTAAGGCTTTATTTATTATTGCCTTTTGCCTTTTGTCTTAATCTGCCTTAATCCCTGTTACCGATTCCCCATTCAAGATCTTGAACAGTATGTTACCGAATCAAATAAGATTGCTGTAGCATAGGGGAATTGGCTGACAGGGGAATTCAACAGTGAAATTTGCGTTTATAATAGACCCTCTCCCGAAACTTGATCCCGGTCATGATACTAGTGTGGCGCTGATGGAAGCCGCACAGGAATTAGGTCATGAGGTTTGGGTCACTCAGGCTCAACAATTGAGTGTTATTAAGGGTCAGGCTTGGGGACTTCTACAACCTGTGCAACTAACTCCAGCCAAACTCGATGACGGGCATTGGGTCGTCAGTGAGCAGTGGTACCAGACTGGTAAGGCTCTGTTGAAACCTCTAGAGGAGATGGATGCTGTCTGGATGCGGACAGACCCGCCGGTTACCATACCTTACCTTTATGCGACCTATATCTTGGACTACATTAATCCAGATAAAACCTTGGTGATTAATTCACCAACTGGCATCAGGACAGCTAACGAAAAAATGTATGCCCTCCAGTTTCACGAGGTGATTCCACAGACCATTGTCAGTCAGGATAAATCGGTGATTCGGCAATTCCTTGAGGAAAAAGAGGCAGCAGTACTTAAACCTCTAGGAGGTAAAGGTGGTGAGGGCATTATATTTCTACAGGCAAGCGATCGCAATTTTAACTCCTTGGTGGAAATTAGCACTAAACAGGGTAGTGAGCCAGTGATGGTTCAGGCTTATCTGCCTGCTGCCAAAGATGGAGATAAACGGATTATCCTCTTGAATGGTGAACCGATTGGAGCAGTAAATCGCATTCCCACAGGTAAGGAATTTCGGGGTAACATGGCTGTGGGTGGTCGAGTAGCGGCTACGGAAATTACTCCCCGAGAGGAAAAAATTTGTGCCCTGCTCAAGCCAAAACTGCAGCAAGATGGCTTATATTTTGTAGGCATAGACGTTATCGGCGGCTACCTGACCGAAGTTAATGTCACCAGTCCTACTGGCATCCGGGAAATTGACCGCTTAGATGGTACTCATCTGGCTAAAAAGGTAATTATCTGGGTTGAGGCAGTGAAAAACAACGGCGGTTAAACAATAGGATTGGGTAACCAGACTGCTGAGTAAAGTCATCGGATGTAATGTCGGTTTTGGGTCAGTTTTATGGATCAAATAACAGTGCCACGGAACGATAGGGAAGCTCGAATCTGGGGGATGCTGTGTCATCTATCCTCCCTGCTATGGATTCCCCTATTGATTATGGGTCTACCTATCCCTTTGGCTAACCTGGCAGGCCCGTTGATGATCTGGTTAAACAAGAGAAA
>NZ_JAAHHU010001176.1:0-1601 GCF_010672095.1 Moorena sp. SIO3I6
TTGGTGGCTTTAATTCCTCCAATACCACTCACCTGCAAGAAATTGCTATTGAGCGACAACTACCATCCTATCACATTGACAGTGTCAACCGGATTATTTCTGCTGATGAAATCGAGCATAAACCCCTACATCAGGAGGTGGAAGTAGCACGAAATTGGCTTCCCTCTGGTTCGATAGTAGTAGGAGTAACCTCTGGAGCGTCTACTCCTGATCGGGTAGTAGAAGATGTAATCAATAAGATTTTTGAACTGAAGATAACTGCTGTAGCAGTTTAGAACTGAGCGCGTTTGTATCTAGGTTGTGAACATATTGCCAAAGGTCAAAAGGCTTGCATACAAAAGGCAAGAGGCAAGAGGGGAAAGAGATTCTCAGTTTTATTGTCTAATAAAAAAAGACCATACAGGTTTACATCTCAAATACAAACGCGCTTAGCTGAATGCTGTTGGCGTACCCTGCGCGTAGCGCATATGCTTACGATCGTACTTATGAGGTAAAGTCAATTTTCTTTCCCCTACTCCCTACTCCCTACTCCCTACTCCCTACTCCCTACTCCCTACTCCCCACTCCCTACTCCCTACTCCCAATTACCATCAACCATTACCCTCCAATCGCCACAATAACCATCCTCCTGCTCCAAAACCGAATAAATTAGGTAACCAGGCGGCTAGAACTGGGGAGAGAATTCCTGCTATACCGAAACCTCCGATCACAAAGCTCAGTAAGTAGTAGCCAAAAATTACGATTAAACAGACCCCAAAGCTAGTCCCTTTGCTGATTCGTTTAGGTCGAATACTAATGCTTGCTCCCACTAAGCCAAAGATTATACAAATGAAGGGAAAAGCAATTTTTTGTTGCATCCGAACTTGCAGCATCCGGAGTTTTTTGCGATCGCCAGCTCCCTTAAGCAACTGGATCATTTCTATGGCTTGAAGAATATTCATCTCATAGGGGTCACGGGCTTTAGTTACTAAATCCAGGGGCGCTCTAGGAAATGGAATTTCTTGATGATCAAAGGTTACTATTTTCCGAAAAGAGGTTTTAGGACTAATGAAATAAATTGACCCATGAAAACAATCCCAGGTATTTTGCTTAGAGTTCCAACGGGCTGATTCCGATAGAATAATTTTCTTCAACTTACCCAGATTAGACCACTCCAAGACAGTCATATCTTTCATGCTCTGACCATCAAATCGATTTGCGTAGAATAAGCGTTTGAGTGTCTGAGTAGTTGTGCCATTGGGTTGGGGAAAAGTGTGATACTCTGGATACAGAATACCGTTTTCCTCGAAAGCGGGTTTTTCCTCATTAAGAGCTTTTTCTAAAGTTATAGTTGCCTGGTAGTTAGCGGCTGGAACAATTAATTCATTGAAGAGGAAAGTGATTCCCGTGACAATTAGGCTGAGAACTAGAGCAGGGGCAACTAGTCGGTATAAACTCACACCACAGCTGCGCAGGGCAATTAACTCACTGTCATTACTCAAGCGAGAATATGCTATTAGTGTAGCGAGCAGTACTGATATGGGTAAGGCATAGGAAATAAACTCAGGAAACTTCAACACCACGACTTGGGCAGCAATTGTCCAGGATAGTCCTAACTCAGA
>NZ_JAAHHU010001177.1:0-1599 GCF_010672095.1 Moorena sp. SIO3I6
AGGTTTGATCCAGTTCCAGTTTCCCCATTTCGGCTCGAATCTGGGTTAGCACCAAGTTCTGCATGGCGGAGCGCAGGTCTTCAACCTTATAGTAAGCTTTCTCCATATCCATGATCCGCCAGTAAACTACAGCGTCAACGGTAATGGAAACATTGTCGGAGGTGATACAAGGCTGAGGTGGCACATCAAGGACTTTTTCCCGAATGGTTTGCTGGTAAACCACTCGCTCAATCACGGGAATGACAAAGTTGAGCCCAGGTTCGAGTTTTTTGCCACTATATTTTCCTAATCGTTCCACTAAGGCTTGGTTTCCTTGATTAATAATCTTGACGGAACCGAGAAGACTTGAACCGCCCAAAGCCAAAAAGACAAGCAAAAACCACTGTGACACGCTCTTTCCTCCCTTTCGGGTAGTGTTTTACAAATTTGTTGTTAGAAGAGGAGCGGATGGGTGGGGGAGGGCAGAAAACTGATTTAGTCTGATTCTCAAGTGCTTGAAGCTGACTTTATGACCCTCTGTCCAACCTGACTGTTCCACGTATCTTTTGTCAAAAAATACTGGACCCGGTGAGCAGGGAGACTCCCAAAAACTAGTAACTAGGGGGACTAATAGATCTAACGTTGACTCTATTACTCCATCACCCTATTAACCCATCACTATCCCCTGAAGCTGGCAGAGCACCCATGGTAGATCAGCTTCAGTCGTGCAATAGGTGATGAGGCACAACAATCAGGGTAGTGCCTTCCCTGCGCACTACGTAGACTTTTTGGTTGGATGCGATCGCATCTGCATAGTCTTCACAACGGGCACGCCATGAGTTGCCTTCATAGAGTACCCGTCCAGTTCCCCCCGGCAGAATTTCTGTCAAGGTTTGAGCTTCCATCGCATCCAAATTTTTGCCCACTCTAGCAGGGGGCATCAGGCGACGGGATAAAAAGACTGAAGCAGTGGAAAGCAGCAACCATAACCCCACTTGTAGGGTATAAGATATGGGCAAAATCGAGATCAAAAATGCTACCACCAAAGCACTGATGCCCATTATGAAAGCAACAAATGCTGTTGGCACAAACAGCTCGACTAAGCACAGCATTGACCCGGCAATTAGCCAAAGCATCGAGGAACTTACCATCGGCTCATAATATACAGGGTATCGGGTAAGTAGTTGCGGGTAACTCTAATTTATTTTGTCTGAGGTCAGACAAAGATCGCTCGTTGCTGAGTTATGTTAATTTTCTTGAATCTACTAGACAAATTTGAGAGAAAATGTTTAAAAGCTCAAACAACCCCTCTTGTGACATACTCCTACACTTAACTCGCAGAGTCAGTGTAGGCTTCTTGCCAACTCCACCCAACGGGAACGGATACAAGGCCGTAGGCCACGCGGGGCGCGTTCGGCAAGCTTTATTGACGACACGAGATGCCCCTACGCATGAAGTTACCGTAAGGATAGGGTCGCCTTAATCAAAAAGTTTTAACCATGCATCTGCATAGCCTGCTGACCACAAAGGCGACCCTATCCTAAGATTTCGTCTCCTAGCCGGAACAATACAAACAAAAAAGTTCTATTTTTAGTTAGTAGGTGGCGGTTAGCTCTTAAT
>NZ_JAAHHU010001178.1:0-1599 GCF_010672095.1 Moorena sp. SIO3I6
ACCCTCTGGCCAGGCATACCATTGTACTATAGCGAAGGTTTGCCGCTGATTCCACCCACGAAAGAAACGGGCGTTAACCACACTTTTGGGGTAGCTTTTGGGCTGGGTTGTGATGGTCGGATCAGCCTCGGTCTTCTCCTCAACATCAGATCCGTTGACCACAAACTTGATTTGACTATAAGAATCCGTCTTCCATTGTCCCAATCGTTGTCTCATAAATCCGCTAAGATCTTCCCATTCTACCTGTGGCTGGGATTTAGGACCATTTTGGGGAAGCAAAAATAACCACACTGGTTTTTGCTGATCCTGCTCTATGAACTGCAAAGACCATTTATGGCCGCCAATCCTTATGGTTTGTTGCTCAACAGTTTGCCAGTCAGATAGTTCTATTCCCGTCTTGCGGATAACTTTTATCTGTTGGAGGTTAGTCACTGGTGGCAGTTTTGCCCAAGGCCAGTTTCCTGTCAAGTAACCTGGTACTGCTCCGATTATTACCAAGACTAACAGCAACACCAGTAAGACTCCCCTGGAGATTTGCCAGGGCTTAATTAACTTAATTAAACTTACTGATTTCATGATTCTCTAGCCTTTATCGGATTTCTGAGGTACACATATTTTTTTCCCTATTCTTTGTTCCCTATTCCCTGTTCCCTAAAATACCAAAATTGTGTACCTCACCCAATTAAAAACTATAATGTTTAATCTTGATGGTTAGCCAACGGAGTCAAGTTGGGGTCTGAAGGGAAGTATTTTTCAATGAACTTCATTAATAGAACCAGCATCACTAACATCATCGCTGAATACAGGTCGCCGCCCCAGCTTTCATGCAGCCAATGAAATGCCTTATCTTGCCCACTGCCATGGAAAAACGTAAGCACACTATTGCGGACAATATTAGCACTAACACTGATAACCAGCGCACCGGATAACAGCCAAATAGTCTTTAGACGTGACTCAATAGCACCGCTCCAGTAAAGCAACATCAAACTCACATACAGGCAAGTAAATAACATCTTAAGACCAGCACAGTGGGGCGCTACCTCCACAATTCGGTCACTTACGAACAAGTTAATCCCTTCGAGTCTGACATTCATCCCAAACTGAGTCAGAATAAAGGCAGCCATGGCAGCAATAAAGCGTTGTAGGGGCAAGATATAAGGTTCAATCAAATAGGGAACTGCTGTTGGAGTTGCCAAAGCCACTAGCAGCAAAGGAAAACTTTGTAGCTTAAAGCCACCAATCCCTTTTAACCATAGGCTCATACCAGCTAAAACCATTGGAAACGATAAATTTACCAGTTCTGATTGACCGCTAAGATAGCTTACTGCTCCAATCATCAGTAACACTACACCAAAGGGATGCGCTGTATCAGTAAGATTATGCCACCGTCGTCGGTTCGTCCACACAATATTGGCAGCAAACGGTAGCCCAATCAAACCATGGCTAAAGTATTCATGGGTAATGCTGATACTTTTGTTGAGCCAGCCATTATACCAATGCATCAGCACAGGACCATAAATAATGACTAGCAAAGCGATGATCAAACCGTCCAGTAGATAGCGATCAATGGCAATAGGAATTTTGCGTCCAATGTGCATA
>NZ_JAAHHU010001179.1:0-1595 GCF_010672095.1 Moorena sp. SIO3I6
TAGCCTCTCTTTGATAGGATTTTTTAGGGTTTTCAAGGGTATGTTTAATATAATCGTCTAACGCTAAAGACTTTTCAAGGCCACTAATAAATAAAATATCAATGGGATTGTCGTTAATCTTTTGCTCAATCAAATCATATAAATTATAAATAGAATGGTCTAGCTTTAAAACATCAACTGTTTTATCATTAATATCTTGTTGAATTTCTTCAATAATTATTTTTTCTTGTACAGGAGTACACCGCACAAATAAAATCCCAAAGCCTTCACGCCAAGATAAATCACGTTTTAACCTCAGATAGGATTCTTGTTCATCTGATCTAAATGTGGTTGAATTTAATCTCGACATTGTACTCATTGATTAGTTGTCAGCTATCAGCTATCAGTTGTCAGCTATCAGCTATCGGTTGGCTATGGCAACGCTAATTTATGTGCTTATTATGAATAAAACAAGTAAGCATTCGTTTAATCGGAGTTATGGAAAGCTGACTGCTGACCGCTGACCGCTGAATGCTTACTATTAGTTAAATCATCAAGAGCAGATTTAAACTCAGGTGTTCCTTCAATTAAAGGGTGAACATCATACCAACGCACAGGATTACCCTCTCCATCAAACTCTCGATATTCCAACACACAACGACGGAATAGCAAACTACGATAGTATTCATCATTAGGGATAGTCTTGGAAATATACACTTTAGCTAATTTTTGCCATTCTTCAGAACTAACCGCATTACGATAGGTGCTATCTCTGGCATCACTAACTGCCCGCCTCACTATTCTTGTAGTAATCGGGAAATTATCAATATAACGCATTACTGACTGCATTAATAGCATCAACTCTCGCACATGACCACCAGTCATAGCACAAAGCTCAATGCGAGTGTCTTGACTATCAAAGATTTGTGTATCAATATCAATCCTAGAGTCAACTAAGTGAATCCTTTTTTCAATAACTTCTTTTAATTTATCTAATCCTTGTGAATAGGGTTTGTTGTCACGGTTTTTTACCATAATCATTGGTAACACTTGAGGAGTAGCATAAATATTTCTTAATTCAGGAGCTTGACTGGAATAGGCTAAGGAAATTGGTACTGTATAAACTACGTGACAATTCAAGGCTGTTAATTGACTGCTATAATCAATAAATATTTCCTTGTGACTTGTTCTGTTATTCCCTTTTTCCAGGGAGATGATTCTATCTAAGTTATCTGCGATCACAACTATGTTGGATTTTTCCTCAGGTAATTTATGTTGAGCATCTTTGATAAATTCATTTAACGCTGTAATCAACGAGACACTATAATTATCAACCTGTTTTCTAATGGTTTCACGGCTACTAGGATTTCGTCTTAAGGTTGTAGTCAATTTACTAAAAATCTGAATTTGAGCTTCAACCGTTAATTTTTCAAACTCTACCTCAGATAACCCCAAATCCTTTAATTCAGTCCAGCGAGACTTTAACCACTTTAATAACGGATTAGGAGACCCATACTCTTTAAGTTTCTCTAAAATATTACGAGTACAAGCTAACAGAATATCTGTATATTGAGCATCGATTTCATCAATATCTCCTTCCGTTGCTGGAAAATAAA